>CAVAXR010000021.1:0-15056 GCA_963592375.1 Oribacterium sp.
CCCCGAGGGATAGCCCCAGGAGGGGGTGGTCAATCCGAGGGAAGGAGGATGCCGAATGGCAGAGAATACATCTATCCGCGTGCGCGCGGAGATTTCCAAGCGCTGTAAAAAAGCAGTGCGAAAATTGACCCGTTTTTACCGGGAAACAGGTGTGGACGCTGAAAAAATTGACGCGCTCACGCCCCTTTTTGATAACATTTGCTGGATGCAAATCAAACTGGAAGATGCCCGAGAAGAGATCGGCGAGGCGGGTTTGCTGACCGAATACGACAACGGCGGTGGCCAGTCCGGCGTCCGCCAGAACCCGGCGTTTAAGGCCTATGAAGCCCTGTGGAAATCGTACTGCACCGGGCTTGGAATCCTCCTGCCACAGCTGCCGGATGCCGCTAAGGACACCGTGACAACTGCGGCCCGAAATGCTGCCCCTGAAACCGCCCTGGCCCTTGTGCTCGGCAAACGAAAGGATGCGTGACGATGGCAGATCGCATTGGATCGCAGACGCCGAGAATTCAAATTGAGCCGGAGCACGTGCGGTCTGATGGCGAGGATGCTGCACTCCTGATGGCGGCGTATGGCAACAGTCTGGACCCGTGGCAGCGGAGGGTAGTAGATTGCTGGCTGGGGCGTGATGCGTCCGGCGCATATAACGTGACCTCCGCTGGGCTGGCGCTTCCACGACAGAATGGCAAAAACGTATGTCTGGAGGCCAGAGAGTTCTTCGGGCTGGCGGTCGGCGGGGAAAAAATCCTGCACACAGCACACCAGGTGCGGACGGCGAAAAAGAGTTTCAATCGGCTGGCACGGATGTTCACCGACAAGCGCCACCCGGAGATTATGGCCATGGTGCGGAATATACGGAGGACCAACGGCGAAGAGGCTATTGAGTTGGTCAACGGCGGTGTGGTCGAGTTCTCCGCACGATCGCGCCAGGCAGCACGAGGCTTTGACGGCATCTCCCTTGTGGTGTACGACGAAGCACAGGAACTGACGGACGATCAGGTGGAGGCCATTATGGCCACGCTGGCAGCGTCAGCCACCGGCACAAGACAGATTATCTATACCGGGACACCCCCATATCCGGGGTGCCCCGGTACTGTTTTTCGCAGACGGCGCACCGCCTGCCTTCAGGAGCCAGGAGCGCATGACGCCTGGCATGAATGGAGCGCAGACGGGGACGATGTGGAAAAGATCAACGTTGAAGACCGGGAGCTATGGTACCAGACCAACCCGGCATTGGGCATTCACCTGACCGAAGAGTTCACTGCCGAAGAACTGAGAACCATGAGCCGGGACGGGTTCGCCCGGGAGCGGCTGGGATGGTGGAGTCCGGTGCTCACAGAGCAGACAGACTTTGCACTGAACAAAGCAGCGTGGGGAAAATGTGCATCGGAGCAGAAGAAGCCGGAGGGCAAGACCGCTTACGGCGTGAAGTTCGCGGCGGACGGCTCCTACGTGTGCCTGTGCGGCGCTGTAATCCCCCAGGAGGGACCGGCGCGAATCTCGCTGATTGATATGCAGCCCTGCGGGAAGGGTATCCGCTGGCTTGCAGACTGGTTGAACGCAAGGTATGGGAAAGCGAGCTGTGTGGTCATTGACGGACGCAACGGCGTAGATGTCCTGGTGGAGCGGATCGCGGACACCTGGAAAGCCAAGGACTCGGTCATACGCGCCAGCACGAAAAACGTGATTGCAGCGGTATCCATGCTGACGGATGCCGTCAACGATGGCTCCCTCAGCTGGTACAAGCCCCAGGCGGCGCTGAACGACAGCGCGGTCAACGCCACCAAGAGGGCATTTGGCGGCGGGTATGGCTTCGGCGGGGATAACAGCCTGCCGATTGAAGCCTGCGCCCTGGCACTCTGGGGCGCCAAAACCAGCAAGCGAGACCCCAACCGCAAAATGAAAATTGGGTAAGAGAGTAGGTCAAGGACATGATTACACTGAATTTCGGGCGCGTGATCGGGCTGGATGCCGCCGATCAGGCGCTGCTGAACGACCTTGCGGACGTTTATAACTACCATCAGGGGAAAAACGCCGTGAAAGACCGGTATTACGAAGGCCACGTAACGCTGAGAGAAGTGAACATCGGCATTGCCCTGCCCCATGGGCTTCAGAACCTAGAAATCGGGTGCAACTGGGGGCAGAAAGCCGTTGACGTGCTGGCGTCAAGAAGCATGTTTGACGGATTTGTAGGTGAAAACGGCAACGACACGGAGACGCTCACGGAGATCATTGAGAAGAATCGGCTGGTTGCGGAGTATCAGAAGGCTTGCCGGGATGAACTGAAATACGGGTGTGTGTTCGCCACTCTGTCGGGGCACGAGGAGTTGGGATGCAAGATTCGGTGGCACAGTCCGGCTACTGCGTCGGCGCTCTGGGACGGGGACAAGGGGCGAATCTCCTGCGGCCTTGCGATTATCGACACGGTGAGGGACGAAAAGTTCGAAAGCACGTGGAAGCCCTGCCGGGTGAACCTGTACACTGACGGCAACATCATCGTGCTCACCAGTGACGGGAACGTCTGGCAAGCAGAATACTACAGACACAGACTAGGGCGCCCCATGATGGAGCCGATGATCTGGAACGCCACCAACGGCAAGCCCTTCGGCAGAAGCCGCCTGAAGAAGCCCATCCGCACGCTGATTGATGACTACATCCGGGTGATGGCGAATGCCACCATCGGGCTGGAGTTCGACACCACGCCGCAGAAATACATTCTTGGGGTCACCGATGACCAGTACGATGCGATTGTATCGGACAAGTTCCGGCAGTATGTCGGGTCGATTATCGCCGCGACGCAAAACCCTGAAACCGGGCAAAACCCAACCTTCGGGCAGCTCGCTCAGGGCAGTCTCAGCCCCCATGTGGACAAGCTCCGGATGGTGGCAACACAGTTTTCCGCAGCCACCGGGCTGACGGTAACGGACGTGGGTATCATCAACGACGCCAACCCCACCAGCTCGGATGCGATCCTCGCCCAGAGCCAAACCTTAGTGTTGATGGCGCAGCAGCTCAACGCCGGTAACGGGGACAGTCTCAAGACCATTGCACTGATGGCGCAGGCAGTTGCTCGGAATTGCAGCCTGGATGCGCTGGAGGACACCGAGAAGGACATCGTGGCGCACTTCAAAAATCCGGCTATGCCCAGCGTGGCCGTGACTGCGGATGCCGCCATCAAGATCGCTTCGGCGCGGCAGGAATTCGCGTCCACCGACACTTTTCTCGAGATGATTGGGTTCGACCAGGCGGATATTCGGCGGATTCGGGCGCAGGAGCAGCGGGTCCGGGGACAGAAGGTGCTGACGGAGATAGACAACGAGGAAGAAAACAATGACGATCTCGGAACGGGACTGGAATAATTACATCCAGCGCCTCAGCAAGCTGGACAAACGTGCCGGAGAGGCTATGGAGCAATATATCACCCGGTTCGGAACCGGGGACACGGAAGCCCTGGTCTCCTACGCCAATGCCCTTGTGACCAAGTACGGCGAGGGCAGCGCGGAGCTGGCGGCACAGATGTACGATGAAATGGCGGCGGCGGCAGGGGCAAACGTCAGCCCGGCAGAGCCCGCAGAGGTGGCAAGCCCGGCGGAGGTGGCTAAGGCCGTCTACAGTACGCTGAACAGCCCCCCGAGCATGAAGGGCGCGGTAAGCCGGATGGTAAAGCAAGCCGGGGCCGACACAACGCTAAAAAACGCGCTGCGGGACGGGGCGGAATTCGCCTGGGTTCCCGGCGGTATGGGCTGTGCCTTCTGCCTGACCCTGGCAAGCCGGGGATGGCAGAGAGCCAGCAAAAAGGCCATCAAGGGCGGTCACGCTCAGCACATTCATGCGAATTGCAAGTGCAACTACGCAATCCGGTTCAATTCCGGGACGAACGTTGCCGGATATGACCCTGACAAGTACCTCCGGATGTACGAAAATGCCGAGGGCAGCACTCCAAGCGAGAAAATCAACTCCATGCGCCGGGCACAGCGGGAGGAGAACAAGGAGCTGGTGAACGCCCAGCAGCGTGAAGCCTACCGGACGCGACAGGAGCGGGGAAGCGGTTCCGCTTCCGGCTGGAAGAAAATCACGGTTGAGGACTCGACAAAGGCTGGAAATCGTGGTAAGATAAGCACGGATAAACTGTCTCCTGTGAATCCCGTCACCGGGCAGTCGTATATACCGCACACGCTCACGGTTGACAGCGCCCAGCTTGGCGCGAAAATCGGAAAGCACGCGCAGGATTATGGACTGGACCCGTCAGCCGAGAGTACACGTGAGTTCTTCCGGAACGAGATTAACCGCATTGTAAACGATGCGGACGAGCGGCGCTATGGCGACTGGCGCGGTCAGGAGTATCCGGTTGTATTCCACATCAAGGGCAACGATGTTGTTGTGGAGAGCAAGGACGGAGAGTTTATCACGATTTTGAAGGGAGGCGTATCCAATGCGCGGGTTAAAAACGCAGGAAAGTGAAAAATTCAATCGCTTCTGGGACTTGGTCCAGACTACAGCAGCAAAAAAAGGCTGCGTGTTCTTTGGGTACGCCGGAGAAGGCAGAGACTTCTCTACAACCGATATGGAGGGGGAGGACTTCGGCGGTTGGCTGGTGCCCACGAAAAGCGCAGATTCGTTTGAGCGCGTTTGGGCCTCTGATCCGGCGGCTTTGTTTCAGTCACCCCCTTCTGGGACGGAGTTTACCTTCGCAATCTGGGAAAGCCAGGCCGGAAACATAACGGTTAATTTTAAGAATTTTCAATAAACCACGATGCAGCTGCACCGTGGTTTTTTCATACCCAGAGAAAGGAAACGCAATGGCGAAAGATGATTATGATTATCTCGTATTCCGCATTCTGGTGTACTTGTACGCCTGCTTGAAGCGGAAATGCAGCTACGACAGCAGAACGCTGGTCCGCAAGGTCGTGACCAAGGCGGTGCAGGAGGATTACTTCGAGGACGTTCTGCGGATGATGCAGCAGGACGGGCTGGTGGACGGGCTGACCTTTACCCGGGCGTGGGGAAGGGAATTCCTGCTGGTGGACGGGCTGGAGCAGCTCCAGATTACGCCGCAGGGCATCCGTTATTTGCTGGACAACGGCAGCATGCGAAAAATCAAGAAAGCGGTGCTGGAAGAAGCTCCGAGTGCCTTGCTGGAGCTTGTCAAGCTGGCACTTTTCGCCTAACACAATCTCATATGCAATAGGCAGCGCCGGATTTTGGTGCTGCTATTTTGTATAAATTACGCCACGGCGGCGGTATAAGCCGGGAAGGAGACTACATCATGGAAAAAGAAACTGTGAATCAGGAAAACACAAACGGCGGCACTGGGGCCGGAACCCAGGAGCGTACTTTTACCCAGTCGGAGCTGAATGCCATCGTTACGGATCGGCTGAGCCGTGAGCGGGAACAGTACGCAGATTATGCAGCCCTCAAAGAGAAGGCTGAGAAGTATGACACTGAGCAGGAGGCGGGCAAGTCCGAGCTCCAGAAGGCCACGGAGCGGGTTGCAGCACTCACCGCCCAGGTGGAGGCATACACCAAGGCTGATAACCTCCGGAGCATCCGGGAGAAGGTCAGTAAGGAGACCGGCGTTCCGGCGAATCTTCTCAGCGGAGAGGACGAGGAGACCTGCAAAGCACAGGCTCAGGCTATCCAGGAATACGCCAAGCCGGGAAGCAGCAAACAGCCCATCCGAGACGGCGGCGAGCCTCGGAACAAGCCGTCCGGCACCACAAGAGACCAGTTCGCGGACTGGTTCAGCCAGGCGCTCAAGTAAGACGAACCCACACACAAACAGAAAAGAGGTAAAACATTATGGCAAACATTATCAGCAATCAGTCGATTTCCCTTCCCACCTCGGTGGCTTCTGAGATTCTTCAGAAGACCCAGGAGGGCAGCGCCGTCATGCAGCTGGCGCGGCAGATCACCTTGCCGGGCCTGGGCGTGACCATCCCGGTTATCACCGGCGACCCCGAGGCCGCATGGGTCGGTGAGACCAACAAAAAGCCCGTGAGCACCGGAACTCTGAGCACCAAGGTTATGACCCCGTACACCCTGGCGGTCATTGTTCCGTTCTCCAACCAGTTTAAGCGGAACGCCCAGAGCCTGTATGATGCGCTGGTGCAGCGTCTGCCCAAGGCGCTGGGCCAGAAGTTTGACGCCACTGTCTTCGGCGGCACCGCCGCGCCCGGCTCCAACTTCGACACCCTGGCGGCGTGCACTGCCCAGGAGATCGGCACCGACGCATACGGCGGCCTTGTGGCAGCGGATGCGGACATTGCCGACAATAACGGCATTCTCAACGGCTTTGTGCTCTCGCCCAAGGCCAAGAGCATCCTGCTCACTGCCGTGGACGGCAATAAGCGGCCCCTGTTTATCAACAATGTGGCAGAGGGCGCGGTTCCCATGATTCTGGGCGCAAAGACCTACCAGAGCAAGGGCGCATACGTTGCCGGAAGCCCCGCCACCGTGGGCTTTGCCGGTGACTGGACCCAGGCGGTTTACGGTACCGTGGAAGGCGTGAACGTTACCATCTCCGATCAGGCAACCCTGACCGATGGCAGCGAAACCATCAATCTGTTCCAGCAGAACATGTTCGCCGTCAGAGCTGAAATCGAAGTCGGATTCCGCTGCGACACCAGCGTGTTCAACCGGCTGACCAAGGCGTAAACCATGGACGGCGGCATGAGCTACGCCAGCGCCTACGACGTGGAGGACGGCTTCCGCGCCTTGACATCGGATGAGCAGCCCCGCGCCGAGGCGCTACTCCGTGAAGCCGCCATCATCGTTGATGCCTACAACCAGGCCGCCAGCGCGGACGCGAAACGCCTGGTATCCTGCCGGATGGTCCGGCGGCAGCTGGGCGCAGGAGACGGCGGCGACATCCAATTCCCCATGGGGTCTACGCAGGGCAGCATGAGCGCCATGGGCTACTCTCAGAGTTGGACCATGAGCAGCGGCGCTGTGGGTGAGCTGTATCTGTCCAAATTGGACAAAAAACTTCTGGGAGTGGGCAACCGGATCGGGGCTCACTCCCCGCTGGAGGGCATGACCTATGCAGGGGATTGACATCATCCGATATAGCAAGGCTCAGACCGGCGAGGACGGCTTCGGGGCCCCGATCTATTCGGAGGCCCCTGAGGTCATCCACAATGTGCTGGTCGGGGAGCCGAGCACGGAGGACGTGGTAAACGACCTCCAGCTGTACGGCAAGCGCCTTGCCTACACCCTGGCGCTGCCCAAGGGCGACAGCCACGACTGGGACAACATCACGGTAGAGTTTTTCGGGCAGAAATTTCGGACGTACGGCGCGGTGACAGAGGGAATTGAGGCAATGATCCCCCTCAAGTGGAACCGAAAGGTCAAGGTGGAACGGTATGAGTAAGCTCGAAATCCAGCTGGACAGCGCCGGAATCCAGGCTTTACTGAAATCTCAGGAGATCGTGGATGTGCTCCAATCTCAGGCAGACAACATCCGCGCTCAGCTGGGCGACCAGTACCAGACCAGCCAGCATATCGGCAAGACCCGCGCCAACGTGTCCGTATATACCGAGGATCCCGATGCGCTCCAGGACAACGCTACGAACAACACCATGCTCAAGGCCATGGGCGTTAAGGTGCCATCTAGCAACGCCAGTGTCCCGAGAACCGGCAAGAAGGTTGAAGGGTACTGGCGCAAGGGCAAAAATGGCAAGAAGATCTAGGTGAACGCATACCAGCGGAGGAAATAACCATGATTATCGAAAAAGTAATCCGTGACTATCTCTCCACCCAGCTGGATTGTCCGGTGTATGCAGATATGCCGGAGACGCTGCCGGAACGCTGCGTACTGGTGGAGAAAACCGGTTCCGGGCGTGAGAACTACATCCGCAGCGCCATGATCGCGCTGCAAAGCTACGGGAAAAGCCTGTATGAGGCTGCCCAACTCAACGAGAAAGTGAAGGACGCTATGGATAATGCGATCCAGCTGGATTGCATTTGCTCCAGTAGCCTCAACAGCGATTACCCATTTAAGGACACCAGCAACAAGAGAAACCGCTATCAGGCGGTATATGATATTGTGCATTATTAGAAAGGAGCAGCAACATGGCAGACACTAACACCAACAAGACTGAAAATGTCAGCGTAGGCAAGCCCAAGGTAGGCGGTGCGATTTTTCGCGCTCCTGCCGGTACTACGCTCCCTACCGATGCAAAAACCGCCCTGAACGCGGCGTTTTTGCCCCTGGGCTATATCTCCGAGGACGGCGTGACCAACTCCAATTCGCCCTCCAGCGACAGCGTGAAGGCGTGGGGCGGGGACACGGTATGCTCTTACCAGACGGAAAAGCCTGACACCTTCCAGTTTAAAATGCTGGAGAGCCTGCGGGACACCGTGCTGAAGACCGTGTACGGCGATAAGAACGTAACGGGAGACCTGACCACCGGGCTGACCATTACCGCCAATTCCACCGAACAGGAGAAGTACAGCTGGGTAATCGACATGATTCTTCAGGGGAACACCCTGAAGCGTATTGTTATCCCCTGCGGCAAAGTGACCGAGGTAGGCGACATCACCTATGCGGACGGTGATCCCATCGGTTACGAGGTCACGCTCAACGCAGAACCGGACGACAGCGCAAACACCCACTATGAGTACTTCCTGAAAGGAGACGCGGCATGATTAAAGGAACGACTAAAAGCGGGTTTCAGTTTGAGCTCGGCGACAACGTGATGAACAACATGGAGCTGGTGGATGCCATGGCAGAGTTGGACGATGGCGGACACCCCTTTGCTCTGAGCAAGGTTTGCCTGCTGCTCCTGGGTAAGGAACAGCGGAAAAAGCTCTATGACCATATCCGGGATGAGGATGGCACCGTACCGCCCAAGGCCATGGGCGAAGAAATCGCGGAGATTATTCGCGGCTGCGGAGACACGGGAAAAAACTCTGCACCCTCGCCGGAATGATCGCCACCGACCGGGCCGCACTGGTCTGCGACCTGGCGGAAACATACGGGATCTATGACATGCGAGCGCTGCCGGTCTCCACGCTGGCGGTGCTCGCTGCCGGTTTGAGGGAAAACAGCCGCATCAAGATGAAGTTATCAGGCATGAAAGTAGATCGGGACACCCTGCTAATGGGCATGATGGCGGACAACCTCAACTTTCTTGCCTGGACAAAGACCAAGGCAGCGCAGACCGGACGAGACCGCCCGAAATCCGTCCTACAGGCGCTTCTAAACGTGGAGAAAAGACCCGAGGCCCAGAGTTACGGGAGCGGGGACGAGTTTTCGTCAGCCTGGGAAAGGCTGACGGGAGGTGAGAGCTAATGGCAGAAAACAGCATTGCAAAGGCATATGTGCAGATCGTGCCCAGCGCCGAGGGCATCAAAGGAAAGCTCACAAGCCTGCTTTCCGGCGAAGCAGAAAGCGCGGGGACCAGCAGCGGCAAGACCATCGGCAACGGACTGGTCAGCGGGGTGAAAAACGCAGCGGCGAAGGTAGGCAGCGCGTTTGTGACCGTGGCGAAGGCCGGAGCGGCCGGGCTGGCGGCAGGCACTGCGGGAATCGCGGCGTTCTCCAAGAGCGCGCTGGATGCCTATGCGGACTATGAGCAGCTGGTGGGCGGCGTGGAGACGCTGTTCGGAGAATCAGCCAGCACGGTAATGGCTTACGCGGACAACGCGTTCCAGAGTGCGGGGCTCAGCGCCAACGACTACATGGAGACGGTAACGAGCTTCTCGGCATCGCTGCTCCAGAGCGTGAATAACGACACCGCTAAGGCGGCAGAGTACGCCAACGAGGCCCTTGTGGACATGTCCGATAATGCCAACAAAATGGGTACCAACATGCAGGATATCCAAAATGCCTATCAAGGTTTCGCCAAACAAAACTATACCATGTTGGATAACTTGAAACTGGGCTACGGCGGTACCAAGGAGGAAATGGAGCGGCTGATCGAGGACGCCAATAAACTCAAAAAAGCCAACGGAGAAACGGCAGATCTGTCGATCGACAGCTTTGCCGACGTGGTGGAAGCCATCCACCTGGTACAGACGGAAATGGGCATCACCGGCACTACAGCGGAGGAAGCCAGCACGACCATTCAGGGGTCTGTAAGCATGATGAAGGCATCATGGGAGAATCTGCTGGTAGGCGTGGCGGACGACAGCCAGGATTTCGATGGACTGATGAACAATTTTGTCACATCCGCAGCGACGGCCGCCAGCAATATCTTGCCGAGAATCGAGACGATTTTGAGCGGAACCGGGGAGCTGATTTCCGGGATTGCGCCGATTATCGCGGCGGCCGTACCGGTACTGGTGGAAACTGTGCTGCCGGAAATGATCAGTGCGGGTGTTTCTCTGGTCTCGGCGCTTGCAGAGGCGATTGTGGCCAACGCTCCGGCGCTGCTGCAAGCGGCAATGGACAGCATTGCCCTGATCCTGAACCAGGGGCTGGGACTCAGCGAGGACACGTCAAACGGTATTATGGGAGTGCTCCAGTCGCTGCTGGACGGATGCTCACAGATTTTCAGCGCCATCGGAGAGGCAGCCAGCAGCATCGGGGACACCATTACCGAAGCGCTCGATAATCTGGGCATCAGTTGGGGGGACGCTTGGAACGGGATTTCTAGCGGAATTTCTGCGGCAGCGGGCGTGATCAGCACGGTTATTGCCGGAATTGCGGAAACAATTTCGTGGTTGGTGGATGAAGCGAACACGGACGGCACCCTGATCAACACCCTGTGGACAAACCTTGCGACAAATTTCACCACCCTGGTTGACACACTTTCCGCAATATTCGGCGCGTTCGTTTCACTATTCTCCGGAGATCTGGACGGGTTCCTGTCCGGGATGTCTGAGGGGATAGGCAGTGCCCTGAGCGGAGTTCAAACCATATTCAGCACGTCATGGGGCTTTATCTCCAGCACGGTCAGCAGCATCACCAGCGCAATAGGGAGCTACCTCAGCAACAAGTGGGCGGCGATCAAGACAGACGCGTCCAGCGCCTGGGCGGGGATTAAATCCGCAATCGGGGACAAAATAAACAACATCAAGACTGACGTCAGCGATAAGTTTACCAGTATCAAGACCACCATTTCGGACAAGCTGAAGGCCGCAAAAGCCACCGTTACCAGCATTTTCACCAGCATCAAAACGACCATCTCTGACAAGATTCAGGCAGCGAAGGATGCGGTTCACAACGCCATCGAGGCGATCAAGGAGAAATTCAACTTTAGCTGGAGCTTGCCCAAGCTGAAGCTGCCCCACATTTCCATCAGCGGCAGCTTTAGCATAGTGCCGCCGTCTGCTCCTTCATTTAGCATCAGCTGGTACAAAAAGGCCATGGGGAATGCCGTGGTGCTGGATGGCGCGACAATCTTCGGGAGCATGGGCGGTAATTTTCTCGGCGGCGGAGAAGCCGGCCGGGAAGTTGTCGCCGGCGAAACCCACCTGCTAGATCTGATGAGCAGTGCGGTCCATGGGGAGTTATCCGGCAGCGCCTCGGCACTGGAAGCCAAGCTGGATCGGCTGATTGCTCTGTTGGCGCGGATGGCCGGTGTGACCATCAATGTAAACGGGGCAGATTATCAGAGCCGTAAAGAGCTTGCTGAAGCCATCATGGAGCTGCTGGAGCGGGACTATGAGAGACAGGAGGCGGCGTTATGAGCGCCATGCATACGCAGTATTTTACTTTTGATGGGGTAGACAGCCGGGACTACGGCATCTATCTCAGCAGCACAATTAAAATTGGGGGCACGCAGCCCAATGTGGAAAAGATCTCCGTTCCAGGCCGGAGCGGGGATCTTTTGCGCTATGAGGGCAGCTTCTCCAACGTCGGTTTCTCGGCGGAGTGCTTCGTGGCCGCAGAAAACGTCCAGGATAAGCTGGCGGCCATATCTCAGTGGCTTCTGGGGACGGAAGGCTACCGGAAGCTGCGCTTTCCGTGGGAAGACGGTTTTCGGCTGGCCTATGTGGCGAATGCCCCCGGCGTGGAATGCCTGTCCGACAGTATCCGCGCATTTGCGTTGGAATTTGGCTGCATGCCTCAGGTGTACACCGACGCCGGACAGGAGACATTTGAGATCACCAGCGGAACCGTGCTGCGAAACTCCTGGATGGAGGCTCGGCCTCTAATACGGGTGTATGGGGCCTCCAATGGCACTGGCTTTTTAAACTTCCGGCAAGACAGCGACAGTACGATTGTCAGAATCTCCGGATTGACACCGTCTCCGCCGGTCATGCTGGACTGCGAGACCCAGGACGCTTATAGGTATGGGCTAAACGGGTCAAAGCTCAACATGAACAGCAATGTACAAGCGCTGGAATTTCCAACGCTGCCCCACGGCGATACCACGATCTCATGGACGGGGGATATCACCAAAGTGGAGATCACTCCGAGGTGGTGGCATTTATGAAGCCAGTACTTTACACGGAGACGGAGACATCGTACTCGGACAACGGCCTCGGGATACTGACTGACGCCATTACGTGCGTCGTAACTCAGGAGCGGAACGGTTCCTATGAGTTGGAGATGGAGTACCCGGTACAGGGGATCCATTACGCCGAAATTACGCTCCAGCGGATCATCCTGGCAAAGCCGGACGAGTTGAGCCGGAACCAGCCATTCAGGATCTACGATATCAGCAAGCCAATGTCGGGCACTGTGACCGTCTACGCGCGTCATATTGCCTATGGCCTGATGGGGATACCCGTTAAGCCATTTACATCTGCGTCCGCTGCTGAGGCTATGCAGGGGCTGACAACCAATGCTGTGGTGGACTGTCCGTATACATTCAGTACGGACAAAGAAACCGCTGCCACCATGACTGTGGACGTGCCTACTGCCATCTGGAGTCTGCTGGGCGGCAGCGAGGGCGGGATTCTGGACGTGTATGGCGGCGAATATGAGTTTGACAAGTACGCTGTCACCCTCCATAAGAAGCGGGGGAAGGACCGGGGCGTTGTGATCCGGTACGGCAAAAACCTGACCGATCTCAAGCAAGAGCAATCGTGCGCCAACGTCTACACCGGCGTATATCCCTATTGGAAGGGCGCCGACGGGACGCTGGTGCAGCTGACCGAAAAGGTGCTCAATGCTGAGGGCACATACCCGGTGACGCGCATTCTGCCGCTAGATTTCAGCTCCGAATGGGAGAACGCGCCGACTGAGGATCAGCTGCGCACAAGGGCTCAGACCTACATGACGTCGAACGAGATTGGCGTGCCGACGGTCAGCCTGACCGTGGGATTTGTCCAAATTGGACAGACTGATCAGATTGCAATCTGCGATACGGTGACGGTTTATTTCGAGCGGATCGGTGTGTCAGCCACGGCGAAGGTCACTAAGACCGTGTATGACGTACAGCGTGAGCAGTATAACAGCATCGACATCGGGTACGCCAAGCAGACATACAACCAGATGATTGCCAGCTACTGCCGACGGGTTGACCGTACCGCCAGCAAACGGGACGTGCAGAGGGCGTCGGCGAGTATCAGCGCATCAACAAAAACTGAATTAAGCGGATATGCCACCCAGGCATATGTCACCCAGCAGATTCAGGCGGCGGTAGTATCGACGTGGGAGGCGAGTTACTGATGAGCACGCAGACGGACAAGCTCCAACAAATCGCTGATGCTATTCGGGCAAGTTCCGGATCGTCGGAGCAGCTTCAGGCGTCGCTGTTTTGCCAGAAAATTTTGCAACTCAAGCGCTACCGTTGGGCCGACGGAGCCCTAACCTATTGCGAACCAAGGGCTTTGGAGGCCGTGGACGTGGCCAAAAGCTACTGGATCGCCCGGGCTTCCGGGCGCGGCTTTGTGTATTCCGGCGGCTCCACCTTTTTGGACGGTGCGCCGCTGAATAATGCATCAGGCCAGGGGCTTATCGACTGCTCCACGTACATCCACCTGGTCATGCGTGGCATTCCATACCATAAAAGCCCCTATGTCAACACCGCCGCGAATGCCACCTACAATGCGTCGGCGCTGGCTACCAATACGGCATATGCCTGGGCTGATGACCATATCCGTTCCAGCGATACTTTGGGCGGGATGGTTCGCTACGCCGCCGACCTCGCCGCCTATTATTGGGCCGCCGGACGGGCCTTTACGGATGCAAGCCAGCGGAAGCCTGGGGATTTGATTTTCCATTCAACCCACCAGAACAACCGGTTCATGTCCATGAGCCATGTCTCCATCGTGTCCGACAACATCGACCAGTATTACAACGTGACGGACATGACCAATACCGTTGTCCGTACCAATTACGCCAACCGTAATGCGGACATCGTGTTCTTCGCGCGTCCTGATTATGAGCGATTGCCCCAGCAGACCTATACCTTCGACCCCAATCATAACTATCTGGCGTACCCCTGGATTTTTGGAGACAGCAGCACCTACAGCTCCGGCGTCACCGCCACGGCAGCAGAAGCCGGTGTAACCACCTCCTGCTCTGGTGCAACGGCTGCAACCACAATCCCCATCGTGTCCTCCAATTATCCCCTGTATCTCCCCGCAGGGACTTATCAGCTATCCGGTGCCCCGGCGTATCAAGATCGCCGCGCCCGGGTGGACTACTCCTATTGGGGGCTTCGTCTGTATCCGCTGGATGGGCGCACCATCACCTCCCAGGTCAAGGGGTATACGTCGGCAAGCTATGGTTCTGCGCCAACGGCTACTGTGACCCAGTCGCAAGAGCTTGTGTGGGAGAAGGGATACGGGGCAACGTTCAGCATTGACAGCCCAATGTCTTTTTATTGCAACATCTATATTTCAGAAACGCCCACGGCCTCCGCGTACAGTGGCACAGACCTGTGGGTACCTAAGCTGGTGAGGACGGCATGAAAGGAGTGATTTTATGAATGTAGAGTTATCGAATGGCTTAGATCATTTTTTCCAGTGGGACAAGGGGCAGAAGGTTAAGATTCCGGATGGTGCCCCAACTGTGCACTTTAAGTGGGGCAATGATGCTGTCTCGTTTGATGTCGTTGACGGATGGGTTGAGATTGCGCCGGAGTTGACGCAGAAGCCGGGAGACATTCTGCTGTGGACTTACAACGAGGATCACACGTTGGACACGGCACGTATCC
>CAVAXR010000022.1:0-15020 GCA_963592375.1 Oribacterium sp.
GCCTTATCCGCCACCAGAAAAATCTCATAAAAGCTTCGCCGAGCAAGCTCAGCTCCGCATTTTATGGATTTTTCTGGTGGTGCAAAACAATTACAAATGCTGAATTCACGAAAAGAACACTTTTTTCCTGCTTTTTTCGTGTATAATGGCTTATTGTATCATAAAAACACCAACGCATGTAACGATATGAGGAATTCCCAATGCAGACCCTGACATCCCGCCGCGCAAAGCTTATTTTCAACAAGCTCGCGATTGCGCTCATTATCTATGAACTGATCTTCCAGGTCGGCAGCAGCATGATTTTCAGCTTCGGAACCGACATCTTCACGAATCCCTATGTGGCCATGATCCTGGCCGCAATTCTGGCACTCGTTTCCGCCTACCTGATCCTCGGCACAGAGGCGCCCGCGCTTCCCCGAAAGCCTTTCCGTCTCCGCAGCTATCTCTGGCTTCTCCTGCTCTTCTACGGACTGCAATTTATCTCCAGCCTGCTGACCAATCCCCTGGAGGCCCTGCTGCAAAGCCTCGGCTTCGCGCTGGAGGATGCTGCCGCAGCGGCCGCCGGCACGGAACCCCTTGAGCCCTTCATGCTTGTCTACAGCATTATCCTGGCGCCGCTTTTCGAAGAATGCCTCTTCCGCGGACTGGTCTTTAATCCACTCCGCCGCTTCGGCCGCTGCTTTGCCATTCTGGTCACCGCGCTCCTGTTCGGTCTGATGCATGCCAATATCCTGCAGTTCATTGCCGCCTTCCTGCTGGGCATTCTTCTCGCCTGGATCCGCGAGAATTACGGACTGCGGCGCTCCATTCTCCTGCACATCACCAACAACGCACTGGCCATTCTGTTCAACAACTTCTATCAGTATCCCGCAGTGGCGCTTCTCAGTACCGCCGTCCTGCTGCTGGGCCTCGCTGTGCTGTGCATCACGCTCGTTCTGAACAGCAGGAAAATGCTTTCGGCGCTGCGGGAAGAGGACACGCTCCGTGAAAATCTCTTCCTGTTTTTCACCAGCATTTCCGTCATCGTTCTGATTATCGTATTCCTGCTGCTGACCGTGCTGAATCTTTCTTAACGAAATGCTGATGAAATCAGCGCTTCCCTAAGAGCCCGGCCAGCATGCCCAAAAGAGGAGGTTCCGTTTCCGGAGCCTCCTCTTTTCTTATGCGTATGCCTTTACATTCAGGACTTCTTCTGCATGCTGCACGGCCTCGCGGCTGGGCGGATTGACTTCCTTCAGCGTATAGGGAATATGCAGATTTTCATACTTGAAAAGTCCCAGGGTGTGATACGGCAGAACCTCCACCTTCTTCACATTGCCAAGACTCTCAATGAACTCCCTTGTGGCAATCAGCTCCTCATCACTATCCGTGATGCCCGGCACCAGTACATGGCGCACCCAGATCGGCACCTTCAGCTCAGCCAGATAACGGGCACAGTCCAGAATATTCTCGTTGCTGCAGCCGGTCAGCCACTTGTGGCGCTCATTATCAATCTCCTTGATATCGAAGAGCACGAGGTCCGTGGACTTCATGAGCCGCTGAAACTTGGAAAAGAAGGGCTCCTCCCGGGTAAAGGGCTGTGCCGAGGTATCGAGGCAGGTATTGATGCCCCGGGCCTTTGCCTTTTCGAACAGCTCGATCATGAAATCGATCTGCACCAGCGGATCACCGCCGCTGACGGTGATGCCGCCCTGCGCTCCCCAGTAATCCCTGTAGCGCTCCGCATGGTCCAGAATCTCATCCGCTGTCCGCATGTCATTCGACTGAAAGGTCCAGGTGTCCGGATTGTGGCAGTAACGGCAGCGCATGTTGCAGCCCTTCAGAAAAACGATGTAGCGGATTCCCGGTCCGTCCACAGAGCCGAAGGTCTCGATGGAATGCACCGCTCCCTTAATTGCTTCTCCCATAACTTTCTCCTTTATAAATGATCTCAGGTTTTGTCTTCTTTTCACAGAACCGGAAAGGCCCCAGTATCCAAGAAGCCGCTGCCCGAAGGCAGCGGCTCCCCTTTTCAGATCAAACAAGCATGTTCAATCCGCTTTTTCTCAGCTCCTCATTACAGAGACTTGTGCTCGGTTCTTGCGATAACATCAAGCTGCTGCTCTCTTGTCAGATCGATGAACTTTACAGCATATCCGGATACACGGATGGTGAAGTTTGCGTACTCCGGCTTCTCCGGGTGCTCCATGGCATCCTTCAGCTTCTCTACGCCGAAGACATTTACATTCAGGTGATGTGCGCCCTTGGAGAAATATCCGTCGAGAACGCCTACCAGAGTGTTGGTCTCCTCTTCCTCGTTGTGGCCAAGAGCGGACGGGTTGATGGTCTGGGTGTTGGAAATACCATCCAGAGCATACTCGTACGGCAGCTTAGCAACAGAGTTCAGAGAAGCCAGCAGACCGCTCTTCTCTGCACCGTAGGAAGGGTTAGCTCCCGGAGACAGCGGCTCACCAGCCTTACGGCCGTCCGGCATAGCGCCTGTTGCCTTACCGTAAACCACGTTGGAGGTGATGGTCAGGATAGAGGTTGTCGGCTCGGAATCTCTGTAGGTGTGGTACTTGCTGATCTTGTCCAGGAAGGTCTTCAGCAGCTTCACAGCGATATCATCTGCACGGTCATCATCGTTACCGTAACGAGGGAAGTCACCCTCAACCTCGTAATCTACTACGATGCCGGTCTCATCACGAACGGTCTTAACCTTAGCGTACTTGATAGCGGACAGAGAGTCTACTACGTGTGAGAAGCCTGCGATACCGGTAGCGAAGGTACGACGTACATTGGTATCGATGAGTGCCATCTCAGCAGCCTCATAGTAGTACTTGTCATGCATGTACTGGATCAGGTTCAGAACGTTTACGTAAATGCCTGCGAGCCAATCCATCATTCTGTCGTACTTTGCGATAACCTCATCGTAATCAAGGTACTCGGAAGTGATGGGCTTGTACTCAGGTCCGATCTGCTCTCTGGTCTTCACATCAACACCGCCGTTGATCGCATACAGAAGGCACTTAGCCAGGTTCGCACGTGCGCCGAAGAACTGCATCTCCTTACCGGTCTGTGTTGCAGATACGCAGCAGCAGATGGAGTAGTCATCGCCCCAGATCGGTCTCATCACATCATCATTCTCGTACTGGATGGAGGATGTGGTTACGGAAATGTTGGCAGCATACTTCTTGAAGTTCTCAGGCAGTCTCTTGGTGTACAGAACTGTCAGGTTCGGCTCCGGAGCCGGTCCCATGTTCTCAAGAGTGTGCAGGAAACGGTAATCGCTCTTTGTTACCATGGAGCGGCCGTCCTGACCCATACCGCCGACCTCAAGAGTAGCCCAAACCGGGTCACCGGAGAACAGCTGGTTGTAAGACGGGATACGAGCAAACTTAACCATACGCAGCTTCATAACGAAGTGGTCAACCAGCTCCTGTGCCTCAGCCTCTGTGATGATGCCGGCCTTCAGATCTCTCTCGATATAGATATCAAGGAAGGTGGAAACACGGCCAACGGACATAGCAGCACCGTTCTGTGTCTTGATGGCAGCCAGGTAGCCGAAGTACAGCCACTGTACAGCCTCGTGTGCATTCTTAGCCGGAACAGAGATGTCATAGCCGTAGTCTGCAGCCATTACCTTCATCTGACGAAGGGCTCTGATCTGCTCAGCGATCTCTTCTCTCTGACGGATCACATCATCAACCATGATGCCGCAGCCGCAGTTAGCCAGATCAGCCTGCTTCTGCTCGATGAGGAAGTCGATACCGTAAAGAGCCACTCTTCTGTAGTCGCCCACGATACGGCCTCTGCCGTAGGTATCCGGAAGACCTGTCAGGATCTTGGCATGACGGCACTTCTTCATCTCCGGTGTATAAGCATCGAATACAGCCTGGTTGTGTGTCTTATGATAATCTGTGAAGATCTTGTGCAGCTCCTCATCCGGTGTATAGCCGTATGTTGTGCAAGCCTGCTCTGCCATCTTGATTCCGCCGTAAGGCATGAAAGCTCTCTTCAGCGGCTTGTCTGTCTGCAGACCAACGACCTTCTCGATCTCCTTGGAAGAATCTGTGATATAAGCTGCGCCGTAAGCGTTGATGCCGGAAACAACCTTTGTCTCCATATCCAGAACACCGCCCTTGGCTCTCTCTTCCTTCTGCAGTCTCTGAACCTCGTTCCAAAGCTGGTCAGTAGCCTCGGTCGGTCCCTCCAGGAAGCTAGCATCACCTTCGTACGGTGTGTAGTTGTTCTGAATAAATGATCTCACATTGACATCGGATACCCAATGTCCGCCGTTGAAGCCATTCCATTCCTCTCTCATTTTCATGTTGCACATCCTCCATGCATATTCTCGGCTGACCGCAGCGATTCACAATCTGAATCCCGCCGCCGAACTTTGTTAATTATCTGTCAGCATCGAAAGTATACTCTGCGGCGTTAGTCGTGTCAACCTTTCCAAAGCGCCGTTTTGGCGATGTATTCCATATAAAACAAAAGCCATTCTCACATTTGTACCGGCGAAAATACAAGCTTGAACAAAGTCTAGCAGTATGCTAGGATATTCTTTAAAAGCAATTGTATATTTCAGGGAAATGCTGTCGGTTCGGCAGCCGGGGGACGGACAAAATGATGATTTCAACCAAGGGAAGATATGCGCTTACCACGCTGATCGACATCGCACAGAATTCGGACGGCGTCACACCGGTTTCCATCAAGGAAATTTCAGAACGGCAGGGCATCTCTGTAAAGTATCTGGAGCAGATTATTGCGCTCATGGTAAAGGGCGGTCTGCTGAAGAGCATCCGCGGCGCCCGCGGCGGCTATCTCTTTACCAGGGCTGTTGCCGAGATCAGTGTCGGTGATATTCTGAATGCAGCCGAAGGCACACTGGCCCCCGTTGACTGTGTAAAGGACGGCGGTCAAACCTGCAGCAAGTCGGCATCCTGTCCCACCTTCCCTCTCTATAAGGAAATCGACAATGCCATCTATGAAGTGGTGAACCGCTACAAGCTGTCGGATTTTATCAAGAAAGCTTGAGATAAGGTCGTGAAATGAAAGAGCCGAGCCGGAGAACAACTCCGGCCCGGCTCTTTTTTATGGTATTTTCCCCGGCTCCGGTCGAAATGGGATTCCCTTCGAGCCAAACTTGCGCTAACCCCCTCCTTCGGTCGAAATGGGATTCCCCTCGAGCCTGTTGCTCTCAGGGAACCTGCTTCGCAGGCATGCTCCTTCGGAGCATGTCAGATCGTTCCGAAGTTTGCCTGATGCAAACTTCTCCACTCCCGCGAGCCAAGCTGTCGCGAAGCCCATTTCGACCAAAAAACATGAAGGGATAAACCCTTTCGAGTTTATCCCTTCATGTTGATGCATGCGACATGATTCGAACACGCGACCTTCTGGTCCGTAGCCAGACGCTCTATCCAGCTGAGCTACGCATGCACATCGTCTTCTTCAAGACACAATAAGTATTATAGTGATTTGGTCATCACTTGTCAAGCACTTTTCAAATTTTTCTGTCTTATCCCCGCCGTCCTGTCTGCCGCAGCTTAAAAGCAGTCCTTTTCCCGCTTTCGCCGGCGAATCTCCGCCTTCAGATACGCAAAGGTTTTCTCCTCGCCCTCCTCCTTCAGCATGAGGAGCAGCTCCGCAATCTCCCGCTTGGTTTCCGGATGAATGTACGGCGAATCCTTGGTGGGCTGAAAATACTCCCAGGGGCAGGCATCATTATAATCCCGGCCCTTATAAACCTTGGAGGCCGCCACGCGGTCACAGAACATTTCCGCCACATAACGATAGGGCATGCGGCAGCCGCAGAGCTGCCCCGGGTTCCGGGTATCATAATCGATCCAGTATTCGTAATGATGCTTGTTGCGGCCCTTGTGATGCAGCCAGGCCGGCGAAATTCCGGTATTCATCCGTTCCACCGAGTTGGGACTCTTATGTCCGTCAAAATAATGGACGCCGGTGCGGAACTCCGCCCAGCTGTATTTGGACAGATCATGCAGTAGCCCCTGACGGTACAGTCCCACCCGGAAGCAGTTTTTCATGACCTCCCGTTTGTGGCGGTTGATCGTTCGGAGATGCCCGAAGGCATTTTTCAGATATTGCATAGCTCACCTTATCAGATGCGCTGTCTGCTGCCCCGCACAGCACTGCCCTCTCTTGCGAAGGCCGGATAACCATAAACGAAGCCGTAGACAATGCTTGCCATAATGACGGCACCACTGACATCCAGCACGGAATGCTGCTTCAGGAACAGCGTTGCCAGACAGATCATCAGGGCAAGAATAAAGGATACCGCCTTGATCTGCCGGCCGAAGCGAAGCCGTTCAATCTCCCGGCTCCGGCTGATGGCAATGTGCATACCGATGGAATTGTAGGCATGAATGCTCGGAAACACATTCGTGCAGGTATCTGTCTGATAGAGCCAGGCCACCAGACGGGTAAAAACATTCTTCCCCGCATCCACCGCCGGCCGGAAATCCGTCCCGTTGGGGAAAATCGAGCAGATGATCAGATATACTGTCATGCCGCTGAACAGGAAAGCGCAAAGCCGGTAATAATCATCCTTATTCTTCAGCAGGAAGTAAAGCCCGCCGATCACAATGTAAGCGAACCACAGGAAGTAGGGCACCACAAAGTACTCGCAGAAGGGAATCATATCATCGATGCGGGTATGCAGAATATGATAGCCGGTTTTCGTGGTCACCTCATGCTCCAGCGAGCTGAACCAGGCTATGTAGACCGGCAGGTAGCAGAGGATCCAGGCATGCCGGTACCTCTTCAGAATATCTATGAGCTTCTTCATTCTATATTCCTCGTGTGAATTTTTTGTTTATTCGAAACTTCGACATATCATAGCACTCGAATAAACGAAAATCCAACGAAAACACGGAATTTTAAGAAAGTTCAGAGATTTGACTTAAGACTCCTCTTTTTGTCCCGATTCCTTTATGAAATCTTCTAGATAACGAAGCGGGAACGGCGGATTCGCCAGCGGCTTCACCGCCAGCGACATCAGAAGCAGCGGATTGTCATCTGCCAGCACCCGGTTGGAATTGAGCTTGCCGCACTTCCGGCAGCGATGAATAAAAGCCCACTCTCCGTTGTCCCGCACCCATACGGATACCGGCTCCATATCGCCGTGACAGCTGCTGGCCCGGTCTCCGGGCTCATTGTCCACATGGAGACTGTGCAGGCAGTGCGGACAATGATTGCGGTGTCCGGAGCCCGCGCCCTCCGGGTAGATCATTTTCCCGCAGTGTGCACAGGGAAAGCTTTCCAGACAATCCTCCTTCCGGTAATCCGGACGTCTTCCGGCTGTCTCCGGTCTGAGGTCTGCAGTACCGGCCCCGGCACCCTCTGCGGCCGGCAGCTCCGTTTCCTCCGGCGCGTCCGCGGATTCCGCCTCCGCCGACATTTGCTTAAGGGCATACTTCGAGACGCGCTTTCCGTCGAGCTCCACCCGATTGTCCTTCCGTTTCTTCCGCTTCGGCGGCTGCATGCCGTTTCCCTGATACATGATTTTCCTCCCGCTCTGTTCCGCAATGCTAAGGAACTGCTTTCATCAGCGTTTCCTTAACAGTTTATCACCAAAACGGGCCGCCCCGCAAGCGGAGCAGCCCGTTTCTTTATATCCGCGACGAAAGTCGTGTCTTACACTTCCTTAGTCCATGGCGATGACGCCGCCCTCATAGGTCTCACTGATGAAGTCCTTGATCTCCTGGGACTTAAGAACCTCAACCAACGTCTTGGCCCATGCAGCGTCCTTATTCTCTTCTGCAACAACCACAACATTGCCGTAGGTCTGGGCAGCCTCAGAATCCGAAGCCTCCTGTGCCAGTGCCTCAGACGGCTTGAAGCCGGCATCGATCGCATAGTTTCCGTTCATGCAGGCGAAGTCTACGGAATCCACAGATCTCGGAATCTGGGCAGCCTCTACCTCGAGGATCTCCACATTGTGCGGATTCTCAACGATATCCTGCTTGGTGGCAGTCAGGCCGGCGCCGTCCTTCAGGGTAATGATGCCGTTGGCCTGCAGCAGCTGCAGCGCTCTTGCCTCATTTGTGGTATCGTTCGGAACTGCAATCTGTGCACCGTCTGCGACAGCGGACAGATCCGCGCTCTTGCCGGCATAGATGCCGAACGGCTCATAGTGGATAGTGCCCACCGATACCAGATGTGTATCATTCTCGGCATTGAAATCATCGAGATACGGCTGGTGCTGGAAATAGTTGGCATCAATCTCGCCGCTCTCCGTCGCCAGATTCGGCTGCACATAATCGTTATACTCCACGATCTCGATCTCCACCCCCTGGGCAGCCAGTGCATCCTTGGCAGCCTCCAGAATCTCCGCATGGGGGCTCGGTGTTGCACCGATCTTGATGGAAACGGTCTCTGCCGGTGCCTCTGCCGCCGTGGTCTCCTCCTCAGCAGAAGCGTCAGCATTCGCCTCTTCTGCTGCTGCGGTAGTCTCAGCCGCTGCAGCTGTGGTTGCCGCTGCTGTACCTGCTGTGCTTGAACCGCAGGCGCTCAGCGCTGCAGCAGCCGCTGTCGCTGCCAGTACCAGTGAAATCTTCTTCATAATAATTCCTCCTCATTTCTGTCCGTTTCCGGACTGTATTCTTCATCCTGTCTTTAACAGGAGAGTTACCGCTTTCTGTAATTGTTTTGCACCACCAGAAAAATCCATAAAATGCGGAGCAGAGCTTGCTCGGCGAAGCTTTTATGAGATTTTTCCGGTGGCGGATAAGGCGCGGAGCGCCTCTAAACCGCCACATCGCGCATCGCAAAGCAGCCATTGATTCTAGGGAAACGCTGATCTCATCAGCGTTTTCCCATCGGCCGATCCTTACTTCGCCCGCTTGTCTGTCGCCCGGGACAGCCGCATCCAGAACTCCTGAATGATCTGCACGATGATCACCAGCAGTGCCACCGCCACCAGCATGATGTCCGTCTTGTAGCGGTAATAGCCGTAGTTCAGGGCAATGGCACCCAGTCCGCCGCCGCCGACGAAGCCGGCCATGGCGCTGTAGGAAAGAATGGTGGTGATGCAGATTGCCGCGCCCACCAGCAGACTCGGCTTGGCCTCCGGCAGCAGCACCTTCCAGATGATCTGTGCATTGGAGGCGCCCATGGACTTGGCCGCCTCAATGACGCCCGCGCTGACCTCCTTAAGCGAGGACTCCACCATACGCCCGATATACGGCGCACTGGCGAAAATCAGCGGCGGAATGATGGCCTTCGGACCGAGGGTGGTGTGCACCAGGAGCTTCGTCACCGGCAGCACCATCACCAGCAGGATCAGGAAGGGAATGGACCGGAAAATGTTGATGAGAATTCCCAGCACCGTATGCAGCGGTCTGCAGGGGGCAATGCCGTCCCGGTCTGTCACCACCAGGATCACACCCAGCGGAATGCCGATGAGATAGGAAATCGCGCTGGAGATCAGTGTCATGTAGACGGTCGCCCAGCTTTCCTCCAAAAACATACTTACCATATCCGACATTTACTTCACCTCCTCAAACCGGATGCCTCTTGCCGCAAGGTACTGCATAATCCGCTCAGCTTCCTCCCGGGAAGCCGGCAGCTCGATCAGCATCTGTCCGACCGCCTGATCCTCCACCTGCTTCGTGTTGGCAAAGAGAATGTTCACCGCCGTCCTGCAGGTCAGGATCATATCCGCCACAATCGGCTCCTGGGCCTTCTGGCCGTCAAAAACGATCCGGATCTTCCGGTTATTTCCGAAGCTTACTTCGCCGGCACCCTCCCCGAGGATCAGCTTTCGTCCGATATCGGTCTTAGGATTTGTGAAGACCTCCGATACCGGGCCCGCCTCCGCAATATGGGAGTGGTCAATGATGGCAACCTCGTCACAAATGGCTTCGATCACAGACATCTGGTGGGTGATCACAATGACCGTCACACCCATTTCCTGATTAATCCTCTTCAGCAGCTCGAGAATCTGATTGGTGGTCTTCGGATCCAGCGCCGAGGTAGCCTCATCGCAAAGCAGAATCCGCGGATTCGTCGCCAGTGCCCGCGCAATGGCCACACGCTGCTTCTGTCCGCCGGAAAGCTGTGCCGGATAGTTCTTCGCCCGCTCGGCAAGCCCCACCATCTGCAGCAGCTCCATTGCCCGCTTCTCGGCCTGCTTCCGCTCCACACCGGCAATCTCCAGCGGGAAGGTCACATTCCGAAGCAGATTCCGCTGATCCAGAAGATTAAACTGCTGGAAGATCATGCCCATCTTGCGGCGCGCCTCCCGTACCTCGGCATTCTTCATCTCACCCAGGCTTTTTCCCTCAAAAAGCACCTGTCCGCTGGTGGGAATCTCCAGATAGTTGATGCAGCGCACCAGGGTGGATTTTCCTGCACCGGACAGGCCGATGATGCCCTGTATGCTTCCTTCCCGGATATCGAGGTTAATGTCGTCGAGCGCCACTACCTCACCGGAGGCCGTCTTGAAGACCTTGCCCATATTTTTCAGCTGAATAATATAATTATCGCTCACAATTACGTCCTTTTCTTACTTTCTCCCGTCCAAAATCATGTAAAGAAAGTGTAAGACCGGCGGCAGCTTCCGTCAAGCGCCCCGGCCTTACTTATTATTGATGGCTTGTTATAGTTTTCTTCTATATCAGCATCAGCCGCAGAGGGCCAGAATGGCTTCCGCATAAACCTTTGCGGCCAGCATAATGTTGTCGATATCAAAGAACTCGTCTGCGCCGTGCATTCTCGTATCAATGCCCGGAAGCACCGCACCGAAGGCCACGCCGTTTTTCAGATGATGCACATAGGTGCCGCCGCCGATGGCGAGGCATTCACCCCGGAGACCGGTCACATCCTCGTAAGCCTTCAGCAGCGTTTTCACGAAGTCGGAATCTCCCGGCACTCTGTGGGGCTCGATCATGCCCGGTGTGCTGAAGTCAAAGCCGGCTGCCTCCGCTGCCGCCTGTGCACAATCCTGACAGTTCTCCTTTGTCGCCATCACCGGTGTGCGGGCATCAAAGCTGAATTCCATGTACGCCGGGTCAATGTGATACATGTCCAGTGTACAGGTAAGATCATGGGACTCCGCATCCGCCATTTTGATATTCAGTCCGGAGCCGTCTGTCACGCCGTAGGCAAAAAGCTGCGGCAGCTTCTCGAGCTGTGTCATCAGCGCAGACGCATGCAGCGGCAGCTTCAAAAGCAGCAGTACGGCAGCCAGTCCTGCATTTTTTCCGGTTTCCGGTGTGGAAGCATGGGCCGAGACACCCCAGACGATCAGCTCATTTTCCCCGTTCTGTTCACACTTCACCTCGCAGGCTGCTTCAATCTCCCGAATGGCAGCCTTTACCTCTGCAGAATCCAGAGCCAGTCCCTCAAAACGAAGCACTGCCTTCTGCGGCACCGCATTCAGGGCCACGCCGGCCTCCAGCGAGATCACGCGCGGAAGCGCCGCATCCTCTTCAAAATGCTTCGACAGCGTGCCGCGGAACTGTCCCTTCTCGATATTAATGAGCGGGAACTCGCCGTCCGGCGAGAAGGTCATCTCCGCCTCCGGCTCCTCTGCATAGTATTTTTCAATGTCTTCGGAGCCGCATTCCTCGTCGGCGCCCATGATGAGACGCACACCCTTCTTCAGCGGAATGCCGCATTCCTTAATGGCACGCATCGCATAGAGAGAGCAGAGCAGCGGTCCCTTGTCGTCCGAGGTGCCTCTTCCGTAGAGACGACCGTCCTTCTCGATCACCTTGAAGGGTTCGGTAACTGTCCATCCCTCTCCTGCCGGCACCACATCCGTATGCGCCAGAATGTCCAGTGCTCTGGGCAATGCGACATCAAAGTCTGCAGCTGCCACATAGTTATCATAATTCTTCACGGCAAAGCCGTAGCGGCTGCAGATATCCATGGCACAGTGCAGCGAATCATACGGACCCTTTCCGAAGGGTTTTCCCTCCTCTGCTTCACCCTTCACAGAAGGAACTGCGCAAAGCTCCGCGATATCCTTTAAAAGCGCCTCCTGATGGGCATCAATCCAGGCATTTACCTTCTCATTCATAGCAATTCCTCCCGTGTCAGTTCTTTGAAAATTCCGTCAGCCGCAGATCCTTGTTTCGATCCAGCACCATACCGACAGACCACTCATGGGCAAACAGCAGCAGCGGCTGATCCTTCAGATCCTTCACCAGCTTCATATCCGATGTACCGTTGATGTGCTCCACATCCACCTCTGTCCAGTTCTCGATCCAGCGGATGTACTCGTAAGGCAGCACCTCCATGCGCACATCTACATTGTATTCATTTTTCAGGCGATAGGTCAGTACCTCAAACTGCAGGACACCCACAACACCCACAATGATCTCCTCCATACCGGTATGGTACTCCTGGAAGATCTGAATCGCACCCTCCTGGGCTATCTGCGATACGCCCTTCAGGAACTGCTTCCGCTTCATGGTATCGATCTGACGCACCCTCGCGAAATGCTCCGGTGCAAAGGTCGGGATTCCTTCAAAGCGGAACTTCTTGCTGGAGAGCTCCAGGGTATCGCCGATGGAGAAGATGCCCGGATCGAAAATGCCGATGATATCTCCGGCATAGGCCTTGTCCACGATCTTCCGTTCATCCGCCATCATCTGTGTCGGCTGGGACAGCTTCACCTTACGGCCGCCCTGCACGTGATTCACCTCCATGCCGGCATCAAATTCGCCGGAGCAGATCCGCATGAAGGCCACGCGGTCGCGGTGCCGGGGATCCATGTTGGCCTGAATCTTGAATACAAAGGCCGAGAACTTTTCCTCCACCGGATCCACGATGCCCTGATCGGACTTTCTGGGAAGCGGCGGCAGCGTCATGCTGAGGAAGTGCTCCAGGAAGGTCTGCACGCCGAAGTTGGTCAGTGCAGAACCAAAGAACACCGGAGTCAGATCACCGTTGTTCACCCGTTCCTGATCAAAGTCATCCGATGCACCGTCCAGCAGCTCCAGATCCTCCATCAGCTTCTCGTAGTACTCCTGCGAGAGCAGCTCCGGAAGCTGCGGATCCTCCAGCTCATAGGTGCTGGTTTCCACTTCCTTCGTGCCGCCGGCATTTGCCTTAAAAAGATCTATGTGGCGGGTCTGGCGGTCGAATACGCCCTTAAAATTGTGTCCGCAGCCGATGGGCCAGTTGACCGGACAGGTACGGATGCCCAGTACGTCCTCGATCTCATCCAGCAGCTCATAGGGATCCCGGGCCTCACGGTCAAACTTATTGATAAAGGTAAAGATAGGGATATGCCGCATTACACAAACCTTGAACAGCTTAATGGTCTGCGGCTCGACACCCTTGGCACCGTCGATCACCATGACCGCACTGTCTGCGGCCATCAGGGTACGATAGGTATCCTCGGAGAAGTCCTGGTGTCCCGGCGTATCCAGAATATTGATGCACTTTCCTTCATAATTAAACTGCAGCACGGAGGAGGTCACGGAGATACCTCTCTCCTTTTCGATCTCCATCCAGTCGGACACCGCATGCTTGCTGGCTTTCCGGCCCTTGACCGTACCGGCCAGATTGATTGCTCCGCCGTAGAGCAGGAATTTCTCGGTCAGTGTGGTCTTACCGGCATCCGGATGCGAAATGATCGCAAAGGTTCGTCTCTTCTCGATTTCTTCTTTTAAATTTGCCATCGGCCTCTCCATTCATCTATAAACATGCAATAAGGCTATGCCTGAAAGACATAGCCTGTTGTTTCTGTGTTTGACTTACCGCACAGCTTTATCTTTTGTTTTTCAGGAAGTCGGGAATGTTGATGGACATTTCCTTATTTGCCTGCGGTCTCTGGCTCGGCTGCACATACTGCGGCACGCTAAGCTCCGGCTGTGCCATCGGCGTCACCTCTGCTGTCTGCATCGGAGCTGCTGCGGGACGTGCGGCCTGGAAGCCTGCTGCGCCTGCATTTCCAGCCAGAAAGCTGGGCAGAACAGTCTTTGTCTGTGCGGCCGGTGCTTCAGCTGTCTTCTTCGGAGCTGTCTCCTGGGAAGAAACGTCCCGGATACCCGTTGCAATAACTGTGATGCTGGCCTCATCCTGTGCATTTTCGTCATACATTGCACCAAAGATAATGTTGGCATTCTCGCCGGCCAGCTCCTCCACGAAGGAAGCAGCCTCGTTGGCCTCGATCAGACTGATATCGCCGGAAATGTTGATGATCACATCGCTCGCACCCTCGATGGTGGTCTCCAGCAGCGGGGAAGAAATAGCTGCCTTCACAGCCTCAATGGCCTTCTCGTCACCCTTTGCCTTACCGATACCCACATGTGCAACGCCCTTGTCCTTCATAACAGAAGAAACATCTGCGAAATCCAGGTTGATGAGACCCGGTACATTGATCAGGTCTGTGATTCCCTGTACGGCCTGCAGCAGCACCTCATCTGCCTTCTTCAGTGCATCCGGCATGGTCGTTCTGCGGTCAACGATCTCCAGCAGTCTGTCGTTCGGGATCACGATCAGGGTATCTACGGAATCCTTCAGTGTCTCAATGCCCTTCAGCGCATTTGCCATACGCTGTCTGGCCTCAAACTTGAACGGCTTTGTCACAACGCCGACAGTCAGAATGCCCATCTCCTTTGCCAGCTTGGCAATCACAGGCGCTGCGCCGGTACCGGTTCCGCCGCCCATACCGCAGGTAACGAAAACCATATCTGCTCCCTGCAGTGCTGCTGTGATATCCTCAGCGCTCTCCTCAGCGGCCTTGGTTCCGATTTCAGGTCTGCCGCCGCAGCCAAGTCCCTTTGTCAGCTTTTCGCCGATCTGCATCACAGTGGGTGCCTTGCTGAACTGAAGCGCCTGCTTATCTGTGTTGACGCCAATAAACTCAACACCGACAACGCCCTCGTCCACCATTCTGTTCACTGCATTGTTGCCTGCGCCGCCAACACCAACCACAATAATCTTTGCAGCTGCCTCGGACTCAGGAAGCTTAATTTCCAGCATAATTTCCTCCTTAGAACTGATATCTAAAAACTCCTTGAAGTATTTAACGTGTGTAAATGAACTATTTTATTATAGAT
>CAVAXR010000023.1:0-15003 GCA_963592375.1 Oribacterium sp.
AGGAATGCCAGCATGCACAGAAGAATCGTCACGGCAGTAAACACTGTCACCACACGGGTTTCCGACCAGCCGCCCAGCTCAAAGTGATGATGAATCGGCGCCATGCGGAAGATCCGCTTGCCGTGGGTCTTCTTGAAATACGTCACCTGTATAATTACCGACAGCACCTCAATCAGATAGATAAAGGCAAAAATCGGAATAAACAGCGGAAGATTCATGACCAGCGCCGCAGCGGAGACAAAGCCGCCCAGTGCCAGACTGCCGGTATCGCCCATGAAGAGCTTCGCAGGATAGCTGTTGAAGCAGAGGAAAGCCAGAAGGCTTCCGAAAACCGCGCCGCAGACCGGCGCCAGCTCCCCCTGCCCGAAGCAGAGCGAGGCAATGCCCAGAAATGCCGCGATGACGGCCGTCACCGAAGAGCAGAGCCCGTCCAGGCCGTCTGTGAAGTTACAGCCGTTGTCCGTCGCCGTCACAATGAAAAGCACGGCCGGAATATACAGAATTCCCAGCTGCAGACGAATCCCGATAAACGGAATCTGCATCTCACAGCCGTAATCCGCCGACCGATACAGATAGAGCGCAAACAGCAGGGTAAGGATCAGCTGACAGACAAATTTCTGCTTCGGCTTGAAGCCCTCGGACTGATGCTTCACCACCTTCAGGTAGTCATCCACGAAACCAACGACACCGAAGCCCAGGGTCAGAAAGAGCACCGGCAGCACCTTGGGATAGCGGCCCGCAAAGATCAGTCCCACCACCAGTGTTGTCACAATGAATACGACGCCGCCCATGGTCGGTGTCCCCTGCTTCTTGAGATGCGCCTGCGGTCCGTCCTCCCGCACCTCCTGTCCGAACTTCAGTCTGTGCAGTGCCGGAATGGCCTTCGGCAGAATCACTGCCGCCAGCACGAAGCCCAGAAGTGCCGCCATAATAAAATCAAGCTGTGCAAAATTCATATTCTATACTTCCTCTTTTCATTCAGTCTGCTGTGCCGCTGTGCTCTCCGCTGCCGAAAGCGCTGTTTCCGATTCCGCTGACTCTCCCGGCATCAGCTCCGGAACATCTTCTCCGCCGGAGGCCACACTCTCATCCGTCACCACTCTCTGGCTGCGGGGATCTGCTTCTGTTTCAGAAACTGTCTCACCGTCCGCAGCACTTTCCTGCACCTGACCGCCGAGATTCTCGCTTCCGATGCCCTCCGGATTTTCAGAAAGACTCTTGTTTACGGAATTCTCCGGATCCGTCTCTCCCTGCGCCGGAATATTCAGGAACTGCAGTGCCTCATTCATGATCTTCTGCTCGATCTTCACGGCAAAGGAGGCGCTGGCCTGCGCTTCTCCGGGAAGATTCGGCTGATCCACAATGACATATACCAGCAGCTGCGGATCCTCGATCGGCGCAAAGCCGCAGAAGGAAACCAGGTAATTTTTTGCAGAACGCGGCAGCTTCTCTGCCGTTCCCGTTTTTCCGCCCACATGATAGCCCTGGATCTGCGCCAGCTTTCCGGTTCCGCCCTCTACCGTCTGGAAAAGTGCCTCCTTAATGAAGTCTGCCGTACTCTGGGATACTGTAGTCCGCAGCAGCTCCGGCTGGATCTCCTTGATCACCGTTCCCTTACTGTTCAGGATCTCCTTCACCACGTGCGGGCGATAGTAGGAACCGCCGTTCAGAATGCTGCAGTATGCGCTGGCCATCTGAATCATGGTCACGTTGAAGTTCTGACCGAAGGAATTCGTGGCCAATGTCGTCTTGCCCAGTGTATCTGTCGAATAAACGAGGCTCGTGGTATCTGCCTCACCCGGAAGATCAATGCCGGTTTTCTGACCAAAGCCGAAAATCTGCTGATACTTGACAAAATTTTCTTTTCCCATGGCAAAGGCCGTATTCATGAGGTATACGTTGCAGGACTTCATCAGTGCCTGCTCAGCATCCAGCGGTCCGTCACCGTCCCAGTTATGGCACTTGATCCGCCAGGTATGAATGCCGTCATTCAGCTCCACATAGCCCTCGCATACAAATACCGTATCCTTCGTGATGGAACCGGTTTCCAGTGCCCCCGCTACCGTGAAGGGCTTTGCAGTAGAGCCCGGCTCGTAGGTGTCGGAGATCACAACATTTCTCCAAATCTGATTCCAGGCCACCTGCTGACCGTAGGACTTGATCTCCTCGTCCGAATAATACTTGGATACATCCGCCTCCGTGATCTCCGGCGCATCCGGATTTTCACGCCTGTATACGCCCACGGCCTCCTTACGGCCCAGCTCCATCAGATAGGCATCCGTATAGACACTCGCGTCCAGCTCCCGGGGATCGTTCAGATCAAACTGGTTCGTGCTCGCCATCGCCAGCACCTCGCCCGTCTTCGGATCCATCACGATGGCAGCTGCCACCTTGGAGCCCACATCCTGGGTCTGCCACTCATTCAGGTACTTCTCCACAGACATCTGAATATTGGTATTGATCGTTGTTTTCAGGTTGTTTCCATCCGTGGCTTCCTTCACCACAGACTGCAGCTTCGTGTCCTCATCCAGATATCCGTATTCACGGCCGTCCGTTCCCGTCAGCGTATTGTTGTAATACTGCTCCACACCGCCCGTTCCGCTGCTGCCGTCACCGGCAGCAAAGCCGATCACATTGCAGGCGAGAGAGCCGTAGGGATAGTTCCGCTTAAACTCCTCTTCAAACCAGACGCCCTTGATCCGGCTGTCCTGTCCGCTTTTGGAATATTCCTTATTTTTCTGCTCCTGATATTTCGTGAAGCCATCCTTATCATCATAGCTCAGCTGCTTTTTGTACTTGATATAGGACTTGTCCTTCTTCTCCTCCAGGAGCTGCCGGAGCTCCTCTGCATCATAGCCGAAATACTCCGAAAGCGCCTGAATCGTGGCCTCGACATAGCGATTGTCGTCTCTTGAATAAATGACCTTGGGATCCAGAATCAGATTGTAAACCTTGGTACTGGTGGCCAGCACCGTGCCGTTCCGGTCCATGATATCTCCCCGGCGCGCCGGGATGGTCCTGGAATCATACGAGGCCTGCCGCTGCGACATCACGATCTTGCTGTAGGTATCACTGTTGTTTCGCACCAGCTGATAAATCACGGCTATAAGCGCAACAAAAGCCAGCATCATCACAGCTAATGTAATGGCCAGCTTCTTCTGCATATAAAGCGGCAGGTATCCTCCCCGCCGCTTCACACGTTTTCTATCAGTTCTGTGGAATATCCTCATATTGTCTTACATACCCGCTTTCCGTCTTACTGTAGGTGATCACCTGGTCCTTATCCGCATATACCATGCCCAGTTCCTGGGTTGCCACCCGGTAGATCTCATTCAGATCGACGGCAGTGTCAATTGAGCTCTTCAGCGCATCGTTTTCCGATTTCAGCTTCTCCAGCGCTGTACTCTTCTTCTCGATGGAGGAAATATGCGTATTGATTTCTGTCTGCTGCTTCAGATATGAGAAGCACAGCGCCAGCGTTGCCGCCATAGCCGCTGCAAGCACAAACAGATAAAGTCTGTCTACAACCGCCGCCTTGCCGCGAAGCCGTGCCTGCTGCTCCTGATACTGCTTTTCCTGCATGCGCATCGCACGCATATGCCGTTCCTCAGCCGCCGCTCTCGAGCGGGACTGTCTGGCCGGCTGCGTTCTGGCCGGATTCACCTTCCGGACTGTATTTCCGTCAATATATATACGGCTTCTTGACGCTGCGTGCTTTGCCATAATACTCACTTCCCCTGTTCCCTGTGTTTCTCAAAAATCCGGAGCTTCGCACTCTGGGATCTTCTGTTTTCCGATAGCTCCTCCGCGGATGGAAGAATCGGTTTTCTTGTAATAACGCGGCCCTGTGATTTCCGTCCGCAGCTGCAGACCGGAAACTCCGGCGGACAGATGCAGGGCTTCTCCGCCGTTCTGAATTTATTCTTGACAATGCGGTCCTCGAGTGAATGGAAGGTAATGACACAAAGTCTTCCGCCCTCCCGAAGATCCTCGATCATCTGATCCAGTGTATTCTCCAGCACATCCAGCTCACGATTCAGCTCGATACGGATGGCCTGGAAGGTACGCTTCGCCGGATGGCCCGAGGTCGCCCGGATCCGCGCCGGTATCGCTCCGGAGATAATGTCGGCGAGCTCCAGTGTGCTCTCGATGCGCTTCGTCTGCCGGTATGCCGTGATATGCTTCGCGATATTCTGTGCAAAACGGTCTTCTCCATAGTTTTTGATCATATGAAAAAGCTCCGCCTCACTGTAGTCATTCACAATGTCCGCCGCCGTCACCGGATTTCGCTGATCCATCCGCATATCCAGCGGTGCATCCACCCGATAGGAAAATCCCCGCTCCCCCTCATCCAGCTGATAGCTGGAGACACCGAGATCGAGGTAAATGCCGTCAGCCTTTTCAACAGAAAGCGCCTGCAGCACCTGGTGGAAATTCTCGTAGTTGTTCCGGACAATGGTCACCCGCTCGCTGTAGTCCTGCAGCCGCTCCGACGCGGCGCGAATCGCATCCGCATCCTGATCGATGCCGATCAGCCGTCCGCCTGCATTCAGCCGCTTCGCCACCTCCAGTGCATGGCCTCCGCCGCCCAGGGTTCCGTCTACATAAATCCCATCCGGGCGAATGTTCAGTCCTTCTATGGTTTCCTGCAGCAGTACGCTGTAATGCTTGAATGTCAAATTCCCAGACCCTCCATATCTTCCGCAAGCTCCTGCGTATCAGAGAAATCATTTTCCTCCTCCCACTTCTCGCTTGCCCAGATTTCAATATGATCCCCAACGCCGATCAGCGTGACGTCCTTCTTCAGCGCGATCTTATCCCGCAGCACCTGCGGAATCAGAATTCTTCCCTGCTTGTCCAGCTCACAGGGCACAGCGCTTCCCAGAAGAAACCGCTTCAGCCTTCTGGCCTTCTGATTGGTCATGGGCAGTGCATTCAGCTTGTTTTCAAGAATCTGCCATTCTGCCGGAGCATACATGGACAGGCAGCCGTCCAGAGAACTGGTAATGACAAACTCGCCATTCAGATCATCGCGGAACTTGACGGGAATAATCATTCTCCCCTTTGCATCCAAGTTGTGATGATATTCCCCAGTAAACATCTCTACGCTACCACTTTCTACCACTTTTTCCCACTCACGCTCTAATTATGCATTTGATGCAGGAAATCGTCAAGGCAAAATAACGCTTGCACAAAAAAAGAGTCAGCATTGTGTAACTTTTTCACAACACCGACTCTTCCTGTCATTTGCCTTCTATTATACGTTAAAGCGGAAAACAACCACGTCTCCGTCCTGCATCACGTATTCCTTGCCCTCCATCCGGACAAGTCCCTTCTCCCGGGCTGCCGCCAGGCTTCCGCAGTCCAGCAGATCCCGATAATTCACCACCTCAGCCTTGATAAAGCCTCTCTCGAAATCCGAATGAATCTTTCCGGCTGCCTGCGGCGCCTTGGTACCCTTTACGATTGTCCAGGCTCTGGTCTCCTTCTCACCGGCAGTCAGGAAGGACATCAGTCCCAGCAGATCATAGGAGGCACGCACGATCTTATCGAGACCGGACTCATTCATGCCCATGGACTCCAGATACTCTGCCTTCTCCTCCTCATCCAGCTCGGAAATCTCCTGCTCGATCTGCGCGCTGATCACAAATACGCCGGAGCCGGAAGCTGCAGCATACTCCCGCACCTTTCCGACATAGGGATTGGACGCGCCGTCGTCGGCCACACTGTCCTCCGCCACATTGCAGGCATAGATCACCGGCTTCCGGGTCAGAAGATCGAGGCTGTCGATAAAGGCATTTCTGTCCTCATCACCGGCATCATAGGTGATGGCCAGCCGGTTGCTCTCCAGATGCTCATGCAGGGCTTCCAGCTCCGCATACTCTGCCTTCGCATCCTTATCATTATTGGCCAGCTTCTTGGTCTTGGCCATACGGCGCTCCAGCACATCCAGATCTGCAAAGATCAGCTCCAGATTGATTGTCTCAATATCCCGAAGCGGATCCACAGAACCGTCCACATGGATCACGTTGGGATCATCAAAGCAGCGCACCACATGCACAATGGCATCTGTCTCACGGATATTGGAAAGGAACTGATTGCCCAGACCTTCTCCCTTGGAGGCACCCTTTACAAGTCCCGCGATATCCACAAACTCGATCACCGCCGGTGTCAGCTTCTCAGAATTGTAAAGCTTCGCCAGCAGCGTCAGCCGCTCATCCGGCACAGCCACCACGCCCACATTGGGATCAATGGTGCAGAAGGGATAGTTGGCAGACTCTGCGCCGGCCTTGGTAATGGCATTGAACAATGTTGACTTTCCTACGTTGGGAAGTCCGACGATTCCTAATTTCATATTCTCTATTTCCTCCTTAAAGTCCTTGATTTTCAAGACATATTCAGCTTCTCAAAATCCAATTCAAGGTACTATAATATCACAGTCGGAGATTCTGCATCAAGATGCACAGGGAGGATTCGTTATGGAATTTCAAAGCACAAGAGAGAAAAAAGCGTCTGTAAATTACATTCTCAGCGCGGAGGAGATGCGCTCCTTTGACCGCGGCACCATTGAAAATCATCATATTCCGTCTCTGGTGCTCATGGAACGGGCTGCCCTGGCGGTCTGCGAAAAGATAGAAGCACTGCTCGCACCCGGCTCAGAAATCGGCATCTTTGCCGGACCCGGCAACAACGGCGGCGACGGCGTGGCAGTCGCCCGTCTGCTGCAGCTTGCCGGCTACAACGTTTCCGTGCTGCTGCTCGGCAAGACTGCAAAGTACTCCGACTCTCTGAATGCCGAGATCGACATCGCTCGCTCCTATGACGTAAAGCTCGTATCAGCCGAGGAAATCGGTCTCTCCCAGGCGCTGACACATTTTTCAGACTGCGTCCTGCTGGTGGATGCCATCTTCGGCATCGGATTGTGCCGCGAAATCAGCGGGGACTTTGCTTCCGCGGTTTCCTATATCAACGCTTCCCCCGCTGCCGTTCTCGCAGTGGATATTCCTTCCGGCTTCGACACCGACACCGGAAACAGGCTTGGCTGCGGGGTATCTGCGGATTATACGGTCACCTTTGGATATATGAAAAAGGGGCTCGTGCTCAGCGACTGCGCCCTGGCCTGCGGGGAGGTTAATGTTGCCGATGTCGGAATATATGCAGACTTCGGCGATACAGCATTTTCCAGTCTGCTGCTGGACGATGCCATCCTTTCCAGTCTGCCTGTCCGTGCGAAGAACGCCAACAAGGGCACGCAGGGAAAGCTCCTGATCATCGCCGGAAGCGAAAGCATCTACGGTGCCTGCTACCTGTCGGCCCTGGCCGCCCTCACCTGCGGCAGCGGACTCGTACGTATCTATACGCATGAAGCCAACATTTCCTCCATCCAGCAGTCGCTGCCGGAGACCATGTATACCGCCTACCGCGACTACGATCCGTCTCTGCTGACATCCGCTCTGCAGTGGGCCGATACGGTTCTGATCGGTCCCGGACTCTCCACCTCTCCTCTTGCAGCTCATATATTTGCCGACGTATGCCGGCAGGTTGATGTCCCGACGGTCGTCGACGCAGACGGCCTGAATCTCCTGGCCCGGCAGCCGGAAGCACTGCTGCAGCTGGAGGCCAAAAAAATACCGGTCATCCTCACCCCGCACTTAAAGGAGATGGAAAGGCTGACCGGTGTAAAAACCGCAGATATCAACAGCAATATGGAAAAAACGGCACTTTCGTATGTCGCAGAGCATGCCGTCACACTGGTGCTGAAAAACTTCACCACCATCATCGCCGGCAGCCATAAGCACGATTACTTCTGCACATCCGGCAATGAGGGGCTGGCCACACCGGGCTCCGGAGATGTGCTGGCCGGCATCATTGCCTCACTGCTCGGGCAGGGGCTGTCCGCCGAAAATGCCGCCTGCCTGGGGGCTTACCTTCATGGCCTTTCCGGCACCCGTGCCGCTGAAAAGAAAAGCACACAGGGCGTTCTTGCAAGAGACATCATCGCCGAGCTGCCGACATTTCTCTAAGGGAAGGCTGATTTCATCAGCCTTTCCCCAAATCATTTCACAATGACCGTGAGCATGTAAACATCCTCCGGAATCTCTGCTGCGCTGCGGTATATCTTTTCTGTCTCCATTCCACAGTCAGAAACCGCATATACCGACTTGTCTGTCTGTTTCAGTACAGCTAACAGCTTCCTTAATTCCCGGCCGCTCTTCATAAAGACCAGCGTTCCCGGCAGCTTCAGGACCTCCTCCGCACGCGCCGAACCCGGCAGAATATGGATTTCCTCCCGGGACTCCGCGAGCGGCATCGGAAAACGTGCCGCACAGGCGGTAAACGAAGGGATTCCGCTCACCACGGAAACCGGCAGCCCCTCTCGCAGCGCCCGATCCTGCAGATAGCACCAGGTAGAGTAAACCAGCGGATCCCCGATGGTGAGGAAAGCCGCCTGACGGCAGTTCTTCAGAAGCACCCGGATTTTCCCGTAAATCCCGTCCAGAGCGGCCTCCAGCGCTGCCTTTTCCCGGATCATCGGAAAATCAAAGCCGACCCACGGCTTTTCTCCGATTTCCGGCACCGCCTGCACAGCGATCTGATAGGCCCGGCAGCTGTCTCTGCTCTCCGCCGGCAGAATCAGCAGGTCACTTTCCTGCAATATCCGCACCGCCTTCAGCGTGAGATTTTCCGGATCTCCCGGTCCCACACCCACACCAATCAATTGTCCGTATGCCGCTTTCATACTGCCGCGCCCTCCTGCACGGCTGCTGCCTTCGCCTTTTTCAGGCCGAAGACATTTCCCACAACTGCAATGAGGACAAGGCAGGCAGACAGGGCCTGTGACACCGCGATACCGGTTCCCCAGAGCAGCAGCGAATCGGTCCGCAGTCCCTCAATGAAGAAGCGGCCGAGGCCGTAGGCCCCGAGATAGCAGAGCGCCACCTGCCCGTCGAAGCGCTTCCGCCGGGACATAAGGCAGAGGAAAGCGAACACGCAGAGATTCCAGCAGCTCTCATAGAGAAAGGTCGGATGCACCTGGATATAGTCTGCGCCGCCGATGGTCAGCGCATTCTGCAGCACGTCCTGATTCAGCATGTTGGGATTCACAATGGCCTCCCGGATCCGCATACAGAAAAAAGAATTCGTGAAGGCGCCGAAGGCCTCTGCATTGAAGAAATTCCCCCAGCGGCCGATGGCCTGTCCAAGGATGAGTCCCAGCACGCCGCTGTCCGCCATGTCCGGGAAGCTGATTTTCCGGCGCTTCGTGAACACAAAGCAGGTGATAAAGGCCGTGATGACACCTCCGTAGATGGCAAGGCCGCCCTGCCGGATATTGATGATCTCCGACAGGTGCTGTGAATAATAGCTCCATTCAAAGGCCACATAGTAGATGCGCGCGCCGATGATGGACAGTATAATGGCGTAGAGCGCAAAATCCATGATATCGTCCGCATTTCTGCCGCGCCGCTTATAATCGTGTGAAGCCACGAGGATGCCGAGAATCATGCCGATGCCGATGATGATGCCGTAATAGGCCACGCGAAAGCCGAAAATGCTGACTGAATTCTGCAGCTTCTCGATGCCGATGCCAAGATGCGGGAAATAAATGTCGTAATTCTCCATAGGCCTCCCTTACTGCCAGTCCTTTGAAAAGTCTGCGAAGAAGCAGGCATCCCCAAAGCTGAAAAAGCGGTACTTCTCCTTTACCGCCTCGTTATAGGCATGAAGGATATGCTCTCGTCCCGCAAAGGCGGACACCAGCATCACCAGTGTGGACTCCGGCAGATGGAAATTCGTGATGAGTGCATCCATGGCCTTGAAGCGGTAGCCCGGGAAGATGAAAATGTCGGTCCAGCCGGAGACTGCCGGGATAGTGCCGTCCTCTCGTGCCGCCGACTCAATGGTGCGGCAGGAGGTAGTGCCGGTGCAGATGATGCGGCCGCCGTTCCGCTTGCAGCGGTTGATCTTCTCTGCCTCTGCCTCATCGATCATGTAGAACTCGGAGTGCATGTGATGCTCCTCCAGCTTCTCTGCCTTCACGGGCCGGAAGGTACCGAGCCCCACATGCAGGGTCACATGGGCAATTTCCACGCCCTTCGCCTCGGCCTTCGCCATCAGCTCCTGCGTCCAGTGCAGTCCTGCTGTCGGTGCAGCCGCAGAGCCGTCGTGCTTTGCATACACAGTATTGTAGCGGGTCCGATCCTGCAGCTGGTGCTTGATATACGGAGGCAAAGGCATTTCCCCGAGACGATCCAGCACCTCCTCAAAGATGCCGTCGTAGGTGAATCGGATAATGCGGTTGCCGTCATCGACGGTTTCCACAATCTCGCCCTTCAGGATGCCGTCGCCGAAATCCACCCGGGCGCCGTTCCGCATTTTCTTTCCGGGCTTCACGAGGCACTCCCACGTATCCTTCGTCTTCCGCTTAAGAAGCAGTACCTCCACATGCGCGCCGGTCTCCTCCTTCACGCCGTGCAGGCGGGCCGGAATCACCTTTGTGTCGTTGATCACGAGACAGTCGCCCGGGTGCAGATAATCCACGATATCATAGAAATGACGATGTCTGAGCTCGCCTGTATTTTTGTCCATCATCAAAAGCCGGGAGCTTGCACGGTCCTCCAGCGGATCCTGCGCGATCAGCTCCTCCGGCAGATCAAACCAAAAGTCCTTTGTTTCCATTTATTTTTCTTCCTCTCCGCTGTTGTCCTGCAGCATTGCCAGAAATTCTTCCTCCGTCAGCACCGGAATGCCCAGACTCTGCGCCTTCGTGAGCTTCGAGCCCGCCGCCTCGCCGGCCACGAGATACGTTGTTTTCTTGCTGACACTGCCGGTGGCCTTGCCGCCGTTCTGCACGATCAGCGCCTCGATTTCCTTTCGCCCCAGGGTCGGAAGCGTCCCCGTCACCACGATGCTCATGCCGGAAAGCTTCGTTCCCGTGGCTGCAGCCTTCACCTTTGTATTCACGCCGGCCTCCTGCAGACGCTGCAGAATTTCCCGGTTCTCCGGCATGCCGAAGAAGTCGAGAATGCAGTCCGCTGTGGTGTCGCCGATGTCCGGGATGCAGCTGAGCTTCTCCCGGTCTGTCTCTGCCGCCAGCTCCTCGATCGAGCTGTAGTGCTGCAGCAGCGTCCTGGCCGTGGACTTTCCGACATTCCGGATCGCAAGACCCGTCAGCAGACGCTCGGCCTCATTATCCTTCGATTTCTCGATCTGTGCCAGCAGCTTGTCCGTATTCTTTTCCTTGCCGATGAGTCCCTGCTCGATCAATGCGTCCCGCTGCTGATACAGTGTGTAAATGTCGGCGCAGCTCCGAAGATAACCGGCCTTCACCAATGCATCCACCAGTGTCTCGCCGAGTCCCATGATATTCATGGCATCCCGCGAGGTGAAGTAGGCGATCGTGCGGCTGACCTGTGCCGGGCAAAGATTATTCGTGCATCGGATATCTGCCGTGTCCTCCTCCCGGATCAGCAGCTCCCCGCAAACCGGGCAATGCGCCGGCGCCCGGTAGATCGCCGGCGGCTCCGCCACACAGCCGTTCAGCTTCGGGATGATCTCCCCGCTTTTGAACAGTCGGTACTGCCCGCCGATGCCCACATGCATTTCATTGATATAGTCCTGATTGTGAAGTGTAGCCCTTGACACGCTGGTGCCGCAGAGCCGCGCCGGTTTTCCCGTCTCGCTGTCATGGAAAATGCCGGTGAAGGTCAGCTTTCCGGTGCGTCCCACATCCACGGAGATTTCATCCATGGTGACCACCCGTTCCTCCGGCGGATACTTATATGCGATATGTCCGCTCTGGTACTTGCTGCTGCCGCTGAATTCCTGCCGCCAGGCAGTATGATCAATTTTCACGACCGCGCCGTCCAGATCATAGTCCAGCCCGCCGCGGCGTTCTCCGATCTCATCGATGGCCGCCAGCACTTCATCCGTCGTGCGGCAGCACTTATGGTAAACCGTCGGCACGCCGGCCTGCCGCAGCCTGTCCAGTGCATCACAATGGCTTGCCGTCAGGCTTTCCGGCCCGGCCTGCACATTGAATACAAAGAGCCGCAGTCCCCGCTCCTTCGTGATCTTCGGATCCAGCTGCCGAAGCGTGCCGGCCGCCAGATTCCGCGGATTTGCTGCCGGTTTTTTCCCGAGCTCCTCCATCCGCGCATTGAAGGCATCAAAGCGTGCATGGCTCATATAAACCTCACCCCGCAGCTCAAGATAGTCACCGGAAAGCGGCAGCGTCTTCGGTACATCCGGGATGACGCCGGCATTAACCGTTACGTCCTCACCGATGAAGCCGTCTCCCCGGGTTTCTGCCATGGAAAGCCGAAGGACGTCTCCCTCCGGCCGGTAGCGAAGCGACATGCTGAGGCCGTCGATCTTCTCCTCCACAGAAAATGCTGCATCAGGGTGTGCCGCATGCACCTTTTCCACCCAGTCAGCCACCTCCTGCTTTGTGAAAACATCCTCGATGGAGAGCATCGGCACGTTGTGGGTAACCTTCACGCCGGCCTCCCGCTTTGCGGTGCCGCCGATCTTCTGTGTCGGCGAATCCTTCGTCACCAGCTCCGGGTATGCCTTTTCTATTTCCTTCAGCTGCAGCATCAGCTGATCATATTCATAATCGCTGATCTCCGGACTATCCTCGTTATAATAACGGTTCATGTGGTAGTCGATGGTCCGCTTCAGCTCTTCATACTGTGCCCTGATTTCCTTCAAAGCTGCTGTCCTTTCTTATAGAAAAGCTTATTTCATCAGTATTTCCTTATGGAAGCGCTGATCAAAGCGTTTCCTTCGGGAGTCCAAGCTCCGATTCATCAATTTCTCTGTATTCACCGGGCCGGAGTCCCTGCAGCCGCACATTCATGACACGCACGCGCTTCAGCTTCTTTACATTATAGCCAAGCTCCGCGCACATCCGGCGGATCTGCCGGTTCATGCCCTGGGTCAGCACGATATGGAACTGATGCGTTCTCAGGCGCACCGGCAGCGTCATATCCTGCCAGATTTCACAGGGACGGGTCTTTACCTTCAGCTCCTTCAGATAAACGCCGTCGGCCATATGATCCAGAAAGGCCGTATTCAGTGCCTTATCCACGGTGACAACATATTCCTTCTCATGAAAATTCCGCGCGCGGTTGATGCGGTTCACCAGCTCGCCCTGATTGGTCATCAGGATCAGTCCCTCGGAATCCTTGTCGAGACGCCCGATGGGATAGATCCGCACCGGATAATGGATGGCCTCCACGATATTCGTCGCCTTGTCCTTGTCCGAGGTCGTACAGACGATGCCGCGCGGCTTGTAATAGGCCAGCAGCACCGGCTCCGGACGATCGTAGTCATGTCCGTTCCGGCTCACCTGCTCTCCGTAGCGCTCAGACATCTTCTCGCTGCGGTTTCGCTTCCGGTAGGCATCCTCCGGGTTCTGCGCCTTCGCCTTCAGCGCATGCGGATTCACGCACTTCCCGTCAATTTCAATGGAGTCCTCCTCCGTCACCTGCTGTCCCATCTGAATGGCCCCGCCGTTCACCGTGATCCGTCCGTCTGCGATCAGCCGGTCCGCTTCCCGCCGTGAACAGATTCCCAGCTCTGACAGCCGCTTGTTGATTCTCATATTGTCCTCCTGCGTTTTTTCAGCACAACACCCTCACATCGCTTCCCGATGCGCCGTGCTGCAGTTTTATTGCAGATCCTGTCCTTCGATGACATCGCCGCCCTGTGCCGGTGCCCCTGCACCCGCCGTCTCCGCCGATGCCCCAGCCGCAGCCGGTCCGCCGGCATCTCCCTGTCCGGGATCTCCGCCGGCCTCCAGCACAGAGCCCTTCTCCTCCGCTGTCGTTTCCGCCGAGGACGACTTCGTACCTGCCGCCTTCGTGGTTTCTGCCTCTGTTTCCTTCTTTCTGCTGCTCTTCGTTTCTTCCTCAGTCTCTTTTTCTTCCGACTTCTTCGATTTACTGCTCTCGCTGTCGCTGCTGCTCGTTGCTGCAGCAGCCGTTGTCTCCGGTTCCGTCTCCACCGAAATCAGGGAGACCTCAGAGTCAATCGCAGACTGATCCTCGGTATAAATTCGTCCGGTCTGGAAGGCATCATAGATCACCGCAAGACGCGCATCGGAGGAAATTGCCGCCAGCAGTTTTGAATCCTGAGCATTGATCAGCTCCTTCACCTCATCATGGTTCTGCGTATATTCGTTCACGAGCTTCACCTGCTCCGGAGACATGTTCTCCACAAGCTCAAACTCGTTCTGCTCATTGACACGCATATAACAATACATGATGGCCGGTGCCAGCGTATCCGCACGCCGGAACTTCACATTATAGGTGACAAACACCAGCTTGTCGTTCGCCCCCAGTCCCTTCACTGCATAGAGACTGATATCCTGATATTTCTCAATGTATCCGGACTGGGTTTTCAGCTGATTTCTGAGCTGTGCGGCCTGCTCCTCGGTCTGATTCGTGACGCCGCTCATCTGATAAATCGTATCCACGTCCGCATTAAGCTTCGCCTCGAAATAACGCTGAAAGAAGCTTTCCAGCACGTCGTCATTGTACTGCCGGACCGTGTTGTCCTCTTCACTCTCTTCTGCTGCCGCGGTTTCTGTTTCGCCGGTCATTTCCACGGTTTCCGTTGTCACCTCCGCACCGACTGCATTTCCCGCATCGTCCGCAGCGGAAATGCCTGTGTGGTCCAGAATCACGATCAGCAGCATCAGCACAACGATAATGCCGGGAATGGCCACAATGCCCATGTCCCGCCGCCGGTTTCGCTTCCGGTTCCGCTCTATTTCCCGACGACGCCGCCGGTTTCTGTTTCTGGCAATGATCTCCTCTGCCGAGCTTTCCTGCAGCAGCTTGTCCACGTCATCCAGATCTTTGATTCGCTTATCCATTCTGTCTCACGCCTTTCGCGTCATAAAAATAGCCGTTAACCCATGCATCATGCACCATCGCGCCGTTCGCATTCATGCAGTAATACTTGCCGTCAATGATATGCTCCCCCTGTGTATACATG
>CAVAXR010000024.1:0-13214 GCA_963592375.1 Oribacterium sp.
AGCCTCCGCCATCACTTCACCAGTAGATGGGTCGATAACATCCTGAGCCAGAACCTGCTTGTTGATACGATTCTTAAGTGCAAGCTTCTTATTGAACTTATAACGTCCAACCTTGGCAAGGTCATAACGACGTGGATCAAAGAACATTGCATTGATCAGAGACTCTGCGCTATCTACAGACAGAGGCTCGCCTGGACGAATCTTGCGATATAATTCAAGAAGTCCGCCCTCATAGCTACCCTGTGTATCCTTCTCAGTGATAGAAGGGTCCTTGGCAAATGATGCAAGAATCTTAGGTTCCTCGCCAAATAATTCAATAATCTCAGCATTGGTTCCAACGCCAAGCGCACGAATTAATACAGTGATTGGCACCTTACGTGTACGGTCTACACGAACATAGAAGATATCGTTGGAATCGGTCTCGTACTCGATCCACGCACCACGGTTGGGGATCACGGTGCAGGAATACAGCTCCTTACCGATCTTATCGTGGTCAATACCATAGTAAATACCGGGAGAACGAACCAGCTGAGAAACGATAACTCGCTCAGCACCGTTGATCACGAATGAGCCGGTCTCCGTCATCAGGGGCAGATCGCCCATGAAGATCTCATGCTCACTGATCTCGTCCTTTTCCTTGTTGATCAGGCGAACCTTAACCTTAAGAGGTGCCGCGTAGGTAGCATCACGCTCCTTGCACTCCTCAATCGTATATTTCTTTTCATCTTCGCAGAGCTTGAATCCTACGAACTCCAGACTCATCTTGTCTGCAAAGTCCTGGATTGGAGAGATGTCATCGAAGGCCTCCTTCAGGCCATCCTTCAGAAACCACTCGTAGGAGTCTTTCTGAATCTCAATCAGATTTGGCATCTCCAAAACTTCTTTACTCTGAGAGAAAGTCATTCTGACGTTTTTACCGGTTTTCACCGGGCGCATTTTGCTTTTTTTCATTGACCGTTCACCCCTGCTAATCGGACAGTTTCCCGTCCTTCTGGTTAGGACCCACGAGAATTTTCCCTTCAGTCTGCCTTGGCAAATGTCTTCGGCGCGGCTGCCGGGCTGCTCATGAATCAGTTCTTATATGCGACTGCGTTTTCCGGGACAGCTGGGAATTCAGAGGAATTCCTAAAAAAGGGCGCATTTAGCCCAATGACCAAAAATAGCAAACTTCATACTATCATCCGAACGCATGCCTGTCAATCAGAAAATAAAAAAATTTGGCGGCTTCCCTGACGGGAAACCACCAAACCACAGCCCAATGACTTATTTTTTCTTCTGCTTCTTCTGCTCTTCCTTGTCCTTCTGTACGACATCGGCTGCCTTCGCACCGATCTTCTGGAGGAAGCCCTTCTTCTTCGGCTCCTGCTGAAGAAGTCCGCCGCGCGCACTCTTCACAGAACGGATATACAAGCCGGAAACAGATGCCTTCACTTCCTTCTTCAGCGGAAGCAGATCAAATACAGACGGATCCGCGATCATGGTCATCACACGACTGCCAACCTTGGCCTTCACGATCGGAAGCTTGGACAGCTTCAGGTAGACCGGTGTCTGCTCCTTTACCTGCTCCGGGAGACCGGCTGCCACTGCATCATTGATGCTCATCTTCTTCTTATCGATAACCAGCAGATTGACCTCCATGGTATTCGCTTCCATGATCGGCATCTGCTCCTCCTGCTGCTTCTGCATCTTTCTTCCCATGAAATAAAGTATCACCAGCAGAATCAGAAGGATAATGATAATTGCAAGCAGCACTCTTCCGATAATTGCCCATTGAATCGCATTCAAAACCATATGTTGTTATTCCTCAACTTTCATTCGTTTTCTCGTCTGTCGACATACAGGATACAGGCATACGCACAGACGCCCGATACTGTAACTGATTTTACTATCTGCACACAGAAATTGCAATGCTGAGTTCACAGTCTGCCACGGCTTTTCCGTACTGCAGCATGCCGTACTGAAGCCGGATATTCCAGCTGTCCCGCGAGGCTCCCGCCCGAATTTCCACCGCATGTGTGTCAAATCCCAGATCCAGTCCGCCCACCGGCGTATCATAGAGCATTTCGTGACAAAAGCCCTCTTTATAAAGAAGAACATTTTCTTCGTCCCAGTTCTTCACCACCCGCACCGACTTTTCTGCTGCTGATATCGTCATTTCATGATGAATACCGTCCAGCAGATAGGTAAGCCGCAGTCTGCCGTCCGGCATTTCCCGCAGGATACCGCCTGCCTCGTGCGTATAGGTCTCTGCTTCGCCGTCGATTGTCTGGCATGTCTGCATAATGAGCTGTACTTTCATTGCACTCTCCACTGAATTATTGCACCGCATCGCCTCACGATGCGCGATGCGGCAGTGCCGAACATTTAAGATAACGCTGATGAAATCAGCATCTCCCCAAAAAAATGCCCTGCTTCCGTCAGAAGCAGGGCAACCAGCATATCAAAAAAGGATGAAAGGAAAATAAATCTCGTACATTTATCTCATGTCAATATACTAACATATTGCCGTCGAAAGTGTATGAATCCATTTTGAACAAATTGTTAGGAATTTCTTAATTCGTCCCTTCACATTTCCTGTGCATAGCCGGGGCGCCCATACGCCGTCTCGATGAGATCAGCGACCAGCTGCTTCTTATCTACCCCCTTTGCCGCCCAGAGCATCGGGTACATGGAAATAGCCGTGAAGCCCGGCAGTGTGTTGATCTCGTTGAATACCGGTCCCTCCTTCGTCAGGAAGAAATCCACGCGGGAGAGGCTGTAGCCATCCACCGCCCCAAAAACAGCCTTTGCCCCCTTCCGGATCTGCTGCAGATCCTCTGCAGAAATCTCCGGATGCACGTCTGTCTCGGACTGCGGATTGTTGTACTTCGCATCATAATCGTAGAAATCCGCCGCCGCACGGATTTCTCCCACGTCGGACATCCGGATCTCACCGTCTGCACCGCGGAAGACTGCGCACTCAATTTCCCGTCCCGTGATGGTCTCCTCGATCAGCACCTTGCGGTCCACCTCAAAGGCCTTCTGAATGGCAGTCACCAGCTCTTCCCGATTGTGCGCCTTGCTGACGCCGCAGGAGGAACCCGCATTCGAGGGCTTCACGAAAACCGGATACGGAAATGCCGCCTCGACTCTGGCAACATTTTCCTCCATCTCATGAATCTCTTTTCCAATCACCGACACGTATTTCGCCTGCCGCACGCCAAGCTTCCGAAGCGGCGCATCCACAATGATCTTGGTATACAGCTTATCCATGGATACCGCCGACGCCAGCACGCCGCAGCCCACATAGGGGATCCGCGCCAGTTCAAAAAGCCCCTGGATCGTGCCGTCCTCTCCGTTTTTGCCATGAAGCGCCGGGAAGATCACATCGATTTTCCGAAGACTGCTCTCAGCGCTGTCCTTGTCCTGAATCAGCAGGGACTGAAGGCGCGCATCCGGCAGAAGATTTGCCCGCTTCCGGGACTGATACCAGCTTCCGTCCTCGATGCTTTCCAAGGAATCTGCAAGCAGCCACTCGCCTTCCTTTGTGATGCCGCAGAGAAGCACCTCGTAATCCTCCGGATTCACATTTTTCACAATGTTGACAACCGACTTGCAGGAGACCTCATGCTCAGAGGATCTGCCGCCGAAAACAGCCAGTAAGGTTCTTTTCATGTATTTCTCCTTTTTCCCGAAAAGGAAGAGCCGGAAATCGCAGCCCACGGCCTGCCGACTCCCGACTCCCTCTTTGTCTCATAAACACTCGCTTAGGGAAATGCTTTAATCAGCATTTCCTTAATTCAGTGCTGCCTTCTCGAGCTGTGCGATGGCAGCCTTCTGCATCGGAATACGACAGTTCTTGTTGTTGCCGAACTCGATGATCACTGTATCATCTGTCATATCGATCACCACACCGTAGAAGCCGGATGTGGTCAGCACGGTATCTCCCACCGATACACTGGCCAGCAGCTCCTGCTGCTTCTTCTTTTCCTTCTGTGCGGGCCGGATGCTCATAAAATAAAGCATCGCGAAAATCACTACGATATACAAAATCCAACCGGTAGCACCCATGTATCCATCCTCCTAAAGAACATAGTAGTAAATCTGCATAAAAAGCATTTTAACATTCGCTGTTCAGATTGTCCAGCGCTTCCTGCTTCCAGCTGTCCCAGAAGCCGCCGCGGATCGCCGTGCGGATCTCCTCGGTCAGATGATTGTAGAAGTACAGATTATGCAGTACACAGAGCCGCATGCCCAGAATCTCCTTCGCCTTCAGCAGATGCCGGATATAGGCTCTCGAGTAGCCGCCGGTGAAGCTGCCGTCCGAACGCTTCGTTCCCGCGCAGACCGGACACTGACAGCCCTCCTCGATCGGCCGGGGATCCAGCTCATGCTTCTGATTAAAGAGATTGATCTTTCCTCTGTGGGTATAGACATGTCCATGACGCCCGTTCCGGGAAGGATACACGCAGTCAAAGAAATCTATGCCGCGGTCCACCGCCTCAATGATGTTGGCCGGTGTGCCCACGCCCATGAGATAGGTCGGCTTCTTCCGCGGAAGATGCGGCACCACCTCATCCAGAATATGATACATTTCCTCATGGGTCTCGCCGACCGCAAGACCGCCCACCGCATAGCCGTCCAGATTCATTTCACTGATGATCCTGGCATGCTCGATCCGGATATCCGTCAGAATGCCGCCCTGGTTGATGCCGAAGAGCAGCTGCTGCGGATTCACCGTATCCGGCAGGCTGTTGAGCCGCGCCATTTCCTTCCGACAGCGCTCCAGCCAGCGGGTCGTCCGCTCCACAGACGGCAGGATATATTCCCGGTCTGCCAGTGCCGGCGGACACTCATCGAAGGCCATGGCGATGGTGGAGCCCAGATTCGACTGAATCTGCATAGACTCCTCCGGTCCCATGAAGATCTTCCGTCCGTCGATATGCGAGCGGAAGTATACGCCCTCTTCCTTTATTTTTCGGCCGGTGCCTGCCAGACTGAACACCTGGAAGCCGCCGGAGTCCGTCAGAATCGGACGGTCCCAGTTCATAAACTTATGGAGACCGCCGAAGCGATGGATCAGTTCATCTCCGGTCCGCACGTGCAGATGGTAAGTGTTGGACAGCTCGATCTGCGTGCCGATGCTGCGGAGGTCGTCCGTGGAAACACCGCCCTTGATGGCCGCCACGGTACCCACATTCATGAATACCGGCGTCTCCACCGTCCCGTGAACGGTTTCCACATGAGCGGATTTTGCTCTGCCGCTCTCAGCTACAATTTCATATGTCATATCAGCTTCCCGGTGCCGAAGACATTTCCCTCATATGTCAGAGGGAGCTGTTCTCAGGCCTTCTTCTTTCCCTTCCTGCTCTTCTCTGCTGCCTTTACTGCCTTGGCTTCCGCCGCCTTCTTCGTATTTCTCTTCTCAGCAAGGCAGACCAAATCATACCAGAGCGGTCCGGCCACCATCACGGAGGACCATGCACCGGAGAGAATGCCCACCATCAGCGGCATCGTGAAATCACGAATGGAGCTTACGCCGAAGATGTAGAGCATCAGCACAGTCACGAAGGTCGTCAGCGTCGTATTGATGGAACGGGTGAAGGTCTCTGAAATCGCCTTATTTACCGCAAGCTTCAGATCCTTCCGGCCGCCCGGCGCATTCAGATTCTCACGGATACGGTCAAAGATAACGATGGTCGCATTGATGGAATAACCGACGATCGTCAGCACGCAGGCAATGAAGGTGGAGCCCACTGCCCAGCGGCAGGCCGCATAGAAGGTGATGGTCACCAGCACATCATGGGCCAGTGCAGAAATCGCAGCCGATGCGAACTTCAGATCCTTAAAGCGGATCCAGATGTAGATCAGCATAAAGAAGATTGCGATCACCAGCGCCCACACGGCATCCTTCTTCATTTCGAGGGAGACCGCACCGGAAATGTTTTCGGTTGTGATCTTGGACTCATCCACGCTGAAATCTTCCACCAGCTTGTCGTAGAGCTCGGTACGCTCCTCCGTGGTCAGTGTCCGGGTCTTAATGATGACCTCATTCGTGCCGGCCACCTTGGAGGCCTGTGCGGAGGAATTGCCGCCGGTCACCTCCGTGAATACCGGAATTACCTGCGCATCGATCTCATCCATGGAAAGATCCTCATTGAAGGTAATGTTTGTGGAGGAACCGCCCTGGAAGTCCAGATCATAGTTGAAAAGATTGCCGAGGCCTGCCTTATTCACGCCCATGGCGATAAAGCCGGCTGCGATCACTGCCAGAGAAATGCCGTAGGCGAACTTTCTCATCTTAATAAAATCGCGGATCTTCACATCCCTGCGGATACCGTAGAGCTTCGGACTCTCTGCACCCAGCAGGAAGAAGCAGTACATGATCGCACGGGTCACCAGCAGTGCGGTTACCAGAGAGATAATGATACCGATGGCCAGAGTCGTGGCAAAGCCGCGCACTGTTCCGGAGCCGCGAAGATAGAGCACAGCGGCCGCGATCAGTGTCGTAATGTTTCCGTCCAGAATGGCAGAAAGCGCCTTGGCATAACCCGCCTTGATGGAAGCACCGACGGAATTGCCCTTGCCGATCTCCTCCTTGATACGGGTGAAGATGATGACATTCGCATCCACCGCCATACCGATGGAGAGGATAATGCCGGCGATGCCCGGCAGTGTGAGCGTTACCTCAAAGGCCTGCAGGAGCACCAGCTCGAGACCCACATACATGAGAAGTGCGAGAGATGCCGCAAAGCCCGGCAGCAGATAAACTGCCACCATGAAAAGCATAACCAAAGCCACACCGATGGTTGCTGCCTTGATTGAGGAGGAAATCGCCTCCTGACCAAGGGTCGCACCAATCACATTGGAACGGAGCTCTGTCAGCTGTACCGGCAGTGCACCGATACGGATGGTCTGCGCGATCTGATTGGCATCCTCATAGCTGTCAATGCCGGTGATGGAAGCCTGGCCGCCGCTGATGGCTTCCTTTACATTCGGCGCAGAAATCACCGAATTGTTGTATACAATATAGAGCGGCTTGCCGACATTATCCGCGGTTGCCTGGGCAAACTTCTCTGCTCCCTCATCGTTGAAGGTCAGCTCAATCACATACTCTGTGCTCGTTCCGTTCTTCGTCATGCCGGCTGTCGCGTTCTTCACATCGTCACCGGTCAGCAGCACCGTGCCGGATTCATCCATAAACTGAAGCGTACCCGGCTCGCCCAGCTCTGCCAGGATCTCATTGGCATCGGTGGCACCCGGAATGTCGATGTTGATGCGGTTCGAGCCCTCCTGGTAAACCTGTGCCTCTGTGGAGTAGCTCTGGGCCTTCAGCTGCAGCTTGTAGACAGTATCCGACATCTGCTCTGCGGTCGGGTCCTCATCCACAGTCTGATAGGTGATGGACACACCGCCGTTCAGATCCAGTCCCAGCTTGATGTCCTTCGCACCCTTGTAGCCCAGCAGGCAGAAGCCGGCGGTCACAAGCAGCAGCAGGAGCAGTCCGAGACCTCCCTTGACTTTCTTGTTCATTATTTTAACTTCCTTTTTTTATATTCTATGGAAGCCCATAGTCGGTCAATATATTAGCACAAGGGCAGAAGGCTTGCAAGAACATACAGCACGCCGCCGATATGGATCGCGATGTCTGCGATATTGATGATGGCACGCTTCATCCGGCCGAACTGAATATGCAGGTAGTCCGTCACATAGCCATGCCTTATCCGATCATAGGTATTGGACACTGCCCCCGCAGCGGCAATGGCAAGCCCCGCCTTCTGCAGCCGATGCCTTCCGGGGAAATGTCGGCAGTCCGAAAACAGGACCCCGCCGAGAAACGCGGTGATGCCGAGAGAGGAAAGCTTCACAAATTCCGGATACTGCCGCAAATGCTCCATGGAAAAGCCCGTGTTATGGGCGCGCTGCAGCCGCAGCAGTCCCTTCGTGTGCGGCATTTCCCGGGGAAAGTTCTCCGCCGGCTCCGCATCGATGCTGTGCTTCAGCAGCTGATCCGCCGCAACGATACCGCCCATGAGCATCAAAAGACGCCCGCCTTCATGCCGGAAGAGCCTTTTCCCGACATGTGCGGCAAGAAAAATATGCTTTAGCTTCATAATAATTTCCTTTCTGTCAGCATGAGGATCGGCATTACCTCTGAACCTGACTTCTGCGGATACGCCGGATTCTATTGATATGCCGCTCGAAGCTGCCGTTCTGAATGAACTCCGCGAGGACATACTGCTCGAAGACCGGCACGGTGCAGGAATAGAAGGAAATGCGTTCCCAGAGCTCCCGTGAGCGCTTTGCCGGCAGCACCAGATAACCGATTCGGAAGGACGGCGCAATGGTCTTGGAAAAGGTATTCAGGTAAATCACGCTTTCCTCCGGCTCCAGCGAAAAGAGGGTATCCGCCGACTTCGTGGAGGCAGAAAATTCAGAATCGAAGTCGTCCTCGATCAGCATGCCGCCGCGCTCCTGCGCCCAGCGGATGTACTCGTGCCGTTTGGAGGCGCTGGCGGTGACACCGCTCGGAAAGCTGTTGAAGGGCGTCACATGCAGAACCCCGGCCTTTGTCCGCCGAAGCTCCCGGGAAAGAATGCCCTCCCGGCCAAGCTGCAGATACTCACACTGCACACCACTTCGCTCATAAACCTGCCGGATCTTCTCATAGGAAGGATCTTCAAGTCCATAGATTTTTTCGCGGCCCAGCATCTGCGCAAGCATCGCGTACAGATACTCCGCACCGGATCCGATGACAATCTGCTCCATCTCCACCTGAATCCCCCGGCTCCGCCGAAGGTACTGTGCAATCGCCTCCCGCAGTGCCGGAAGTCCGCTGTTCGGACACTTCATGAGGATACTTTCGCTCTGCTCCAGCAGTACATGCCGCATGGTCTTCGCAAGTGTCGAGAAAGGAAAACCGGTCTCGGCCTCGCTTCGACCCGCCTCATCTCTCCCGTCCGCCTCCGGCAGCAGCGGCTCGCCGACATTTCCCTCACCGCCCTCGGATACAGGAAAAGAATCCTCTGCCCGATAGGAGACAAAGCAGCCGCTCCGCTCCCGGGACTCAATGTAGCCCTCCTCCATCAGAAGATCCAGACTGTGCTCCACAGTAATGACAGAGCTTCCGCCTTCTGCCGCCAGCATGCGCTTCGAGGGCAGCTTCTCGCCATAGCGGTAACGCCCCTCCGTGATGTCCTGCCGCAGCTGATGGTAGAGGCGAAGGTATTTGCTTTCCTGTTTTCCCATGGGCTTGTCCCCCGCTTTATGCTATACTTCCAGGATGATCATTGTTTAGCACCGCATCGCCACATCGCAACATCGCTTCGCGATGCCAAACAATTACAGTATACCACACGAAAGGCCTCCTTATGACCCCTGATTTTTCCAATGCTTTGCTTTCCTGGTATGATGAAAACCGCCGGATTCTGCCATGGCGGGAATCGCCGACGCCCTATCATGTCTGGCTGTCGGAGATCATGCTGCAGCAGACCCGGGTAGAGGCTGTGCTTTCCTATTACGAGCGCTTCCTTGCGGCGCTCCCGGATATTCCCGCGCTGGCGCAGGCCCCGGAGGATCTCTGTCTCAAGCTTTGGGAGGGCCTCGGCTACTACTCCCGGGTGCGGAACCTGCAGAAGGGTGCACAGCAGATCATGACAGAATACGGCGGCAGAATGCCGGAGACGGAATCCAATCTCCTGAAAATCGCCGGCATCGGTCCCTATACCGCGGCCGCCATCGCCTCCATTGCCTTCGGACAGCCCGCCCCCGCCATCGACGGAAACCTTCTGCGCATCTTCGCGCGGCTCACGGAATATCCGGAAAGCATCAAGGATGCGGCGGCGCGGAGCAGGGCCCGGCAGTTCTATGCCGCAGAGATTTCCCCGGATCGCCCCGGCGACTTCAACCAGGCACTGATGGATCTCGGATCGGCGGTCTGCCTTGCGCACAGCACGCCGCACTGCAGCTGCTGCCCACTGGCGAACCTCTGCCGGGCACAGCAAAACGGCACGGAAGCCGCTTTTCCCATACAGCCGGAGAAGAGAGCGCGGCCGGTCATCCACTATACGGTCTTTCTGATTCATGACGCGGAAAAAATCGCCATACGAAAACGGCCGGCGAAGGGTCTCCTCGCCGGTCTCTATGAATTTCCCAATGCAGAGGGCGAACTGGACGAAGCAGCCACCATCCGCCATGTGCGTGCCCTGGGCTTTTCCCCGCTTCGGCTGCAGCCCCTGCCCGCCGCAAGGCACCTCTTCACCCATCGGGAATGGCAGCTCAGCGGCTACGACGTGCTGACGGATGAGCTGAAGCTTGAAGAATCAGCGGGAAATGTCGGCGGACTCAGCCCTGCCGACATCCGCCGCGGCGAGGTCCTTCCAGCGAAGGCGCCGCAGGACCGCCTGTCAGACATGAAAAATCCCGACGAAAAAAATTCGTCGGGAATCCTGCTGGTGAGTCTTCAGGCCATCCGGGAGAATTATTCTATTCCGTCGGCGTTTTCCGCCTACAAGGAGTACCTTTTAAGTCGCCGGCAACCGGGTGAGTGACCGGCAAAGTCCGGCTTACGCTCAGCTCATCTGCTGAATCGTAATCGTGTTGTACGGGATCTCGATGCCCTCCTCCATGAAGCGCTTCACGATGTTCTCGCGGAGGTTGCTGCAGGCGGTGAAGTTATCATTTACATCCTTCGTCCAGACGGTCAGCTTCAGCACCATACCGTTCTGCGACACCTGACTCGTCAGGATGCTCACGTCCTTCCGGATCACCAGCGGCTCCGCCTCCAGCGCCGCGCTGATCAGTTCCTTCGCCTTCTGAATGTCTGAGTCGTAGGAAATCTCGAATTCCAGGAAATTGCCGACATGCTCCACATAGTTCGTGTTCACGATCACACAGGAATCCACAACGCTGTTCGGGATAATGCAGCTCTGTCCGTCAAACTGGTCGATCACCACATGTCGGAGCGTCATGTTCTTGACGATCCCCTCGGCCAGAACCGTGCTGCCGGACACAAGCTTCACCTTCTGCCCCACATCCAGCGGCTTCGAGGCCGAGATCGAAAAGCCGGAAATAATGTTTCCGAGGGCCTGCTGCGCCGCAAAGGTCGCCACCGCGATGATCAGGGATCCGCTTTGCAGAAGCGTGGAGCTGATTTCCCGCGTGATGCTGAACTGTCCGAGGATCGAGTAGGCGAACACCACTGCCACCACTGCGCGCGCCATATTATAGAGAAACTTCATCTGCAGGCTGCACTTCTGCGCCAGCAGCTTTTTATAAGAAGCATTGATCGCATTGAAAATCAGAAGAAAAACCAGCACCAGAATCACTGTGCTGATGATCTGCTGCAGACTCACCATCATTTCATCCTCCGCTTTTTTCAATTCAGCGCCGCTCTCCCTCCGGAAAATGTCTTCGGCGCGGATTCCCGGCTCAGCTGCAGTTTACAGCATCCCGAGTGTTTTCAGTAAATAAATCCAGAAGGTCAGTGTCACCGCGCTGAGCAATGTGGTCAGCATGGTAACTGCCGATGACAGCACACCTTCATGTCCCAGATTCCGGGCCGTCACGAAGCAGGTGACCGTCGCCGCCGAGCCCAGCATGATCAGCGCCGCCATCAGCTTCTGCTCCCGATAGCCGAGCAGCACCGCCACCGGCACAAACAAAGCCGCAAAGCCGATCAGCTTCAGGAAGGACGCTCCCAGCGCCGGCTTCAGCGCGCCGCCCATTTTCTGAAAATCCAGCTGCGCACCCATGGCCATCAGCCCCAGCGGTGTAGAGGTTGCTGCCACATTGGAAATGGTTTTCGCGCAGAAGGTAGGCATGGGGATTTTCAGCACCGCCCATAGAATACCCAGCAGGATGCCCCAGATGATGGCATTGGTCGCGATCCCCTTCAGCGCCTTCTTCAGCTTCGTCCCGTCCAGTGCGCCGCCCTCCGGCTTCATTAAACTGAGGATAATGACGGCAGCCACGTTGTAGAGCGGTACCGCACCGATGATCATGAGGGATCCCATCTCCGCCGTGCCGTAGATATTCTGAATATAAGCCATGCCAAGAAGAGATGACGAGCTTCGGTAGGAGGCCTGAACAAATTCGCCGCGCAGCCGCGGCTCTGTGAGATGCGAGAGTCCCCAGCCGATGAGGATCGACAGAAGGGTTGCCGCAAAGCAGTAGAGCACAAAGGTGGTATCCCAAACCGCAATAACGTCCACCGCATACAATTGATAGAACAGATTCACCGGCAGCGCCACCTTGAACACAAAGCTGTTGGCGGCTGCCGCGAAGCGCTCATCCATAAGCCCCAGCTTCCGGAAAAGATAGCCCAGCATCATCGTGCAGAACACCGGCAGACTGGCATTCAGACTGAAAATCAGATTTGACATAATACTCCCCTTTTATCGTCCGGCTTGACAGTACAGCATCCCGGCGATAAGATTTGTTATTACTCAATAGTATACCACTTTCTTATAGTATTCCAATGGGAGATTTCTGTATATGAATCATAGACGCAGCCAATCATATACTATTTTTTATGCCTTTAAGGCATCCGTTCCGGTCATGACCGGCTATCTGGTGCTGTCCATCGGCTTCGGCATTCTGCTCCGCACTGCCGGCTTCGGCCTCTTCTACGCACTCCTCATGAGCATCTGGATCTATGCCGGCTCCATGCAATATGTTGCGGTGGACCTGCTGTCCGGCGGCGCCGCCCTCCTGACCGCAGCGCTCATGACGCTTATGGTCAACATCCGCCATATCTTCTACGGCATTACCATGCTGGAGCGATATAAGAAATTCCCGAAAAAGCATCGCTTTTACTCGATTTTCGCGCTGACTGACGAAACCTTCTCACTGGTGGTGAATCCGAAGCTGCCGGAGGGCATGCCCGAGTCCCGCTACTGCTTCTGGGTTTCACTCTTCGACCAGCTCTCCTGGATTCTCGGCACTGTGGTCGGAAGCCTTCTCGGAAATATTATCCCCTTCAACTCCACCGGCATTGACTTCGCCATGACAGCGCTCTTCGTGATCATCGCACTGGAGCAGTGGGAACAGACAAAGCAGCATCTGCCGGCGCTCACGGGTCTCGTCCTGAGCTTTCTCTGCCTGCTTGTTTTCGGAAGCTCCGCCTTCCTCATCCCCGCCATGCTCCTCATCACCTGCGCACTGTTTATTGAGCGGAGGATTTTGCATCAAGCAAAATCCGGAGCGATATGACATGTCGGGCTTGCTTCGTTTTC
>CAVAXR010000025.1:0-13032 GCA_963592375.1 Oribacterium sp.
CGCGGAGCGCCTCTAAACCGCCACATCGCGCATCGCGAAGCGATGTGGCGATGTGATGCTAAACAGTTACGCCTTATGTAAAGTCCTCCGCTTCGCATATCCCCCGGATGCCTTCGGAAAGGCTGATTTCCTCCCGGAAGCCGAGCGCCTCCAGCCGCCGGATGTCCGGTGCCATGTCCGCCGCGCCCTCGGTATTGTTGCCGCGCACGCCGAACTGCAGCAGCTCCGATACCGGCAGCAGCTTTTTCCGGCCGGCTTCCGATGCATGCGCACCTGCCCAGTCCGACGCGATCTCTGCAATTTCTCCGACATAGTCCCGGAGCGGCTTCGTGCATTTCCCGGCGATGTCATAGACATCCGTGCCGGCCGCCGGATTCTCCGTCAGCAGCACGATCGCCCGCGCAAGGTCCCGCACCTCGAGATAATTCCACTGCTGCGTGCACGGTCCCAACGCTATTTTTTCACCCAGCAGTATCGACTGCACCAGTGTGTTCACGAGGCTTCCGGGATGATCTCCCGCGCCGTAGACCGAAAAAATGCGGAGGTGGAGTGTCGCCATGCCGACATTTTCCTGTAATTCCTGATAAATGCTCTGCTCCCGGGCCCAGCGCCCGAACCGGAGCTTCGCCTTGCCGTACTCACTGACCGGACGCGGCTCGAAATGGTTTCCCCTGCCGTACTCCGCCTGGGAGCCCGCGAAAAGGAACTTCCGGCAGCCGAGAAGCTTCGCCATGACATAGGCCTTCTCCGCATTTTCCATGTTTCTCTTCTGCACTGCCGGATCTGAACGGCCCGCCGAACCGATGCCGTCCCAGCTGAAATGAATCCACGCATCGAAGCACGGCATATCCGCAGGAAGTGCCTTCCGGTATTCTGCCTCCGAGGCCGCCGGCAGACTGTCAAAATCGAAGTGTGCGACCCGCAGTCCGGCCAGCCCCGGCCTTTCCTGCAGTCTGTCTTCGTTTCGGCTGCCGGGCCGCACCGCACCGATGACCCGGTGCCCCCGGGCCAGCAGTGCCTCCGCCGTATAGATGCCGAGGAAGCTCGTTACACCGGTGATTATGATCCGCATGACTTACCTCACCCGGGACACGAGCATCAGCTTGTCCATCTCATCCTCCGGCAGGAAGGGCGCCATGTCCTCCAGCGGCGGACTCACAAGGGAGCCGTCCGGCAGCTTCTTTGCTGAGGACTTCGGCAGGAACTGCTGCTCCATGGTCACCATAACCTCACAGATCATCGGTCCCTTTACTGCCAGCGTCTTCTCCACTGCGATCTGCAGGTCCTCATTCTTGGATACCCGCTTAAAGGGGAAGCCGTAGGCAGCCGCCAGCTTTTCCATATCCGGGAAGCTCAGGTCGCAGACGCCGTCCACGCCGGAATCCACGCCGATGCCCACCAGCGGTTTGCCGAAGAAGCTGTTCTGGGTCTGGCGAATCGAGTGATAACCGCCGTTGTTGATGACAAAGATTTTGATCGGCATCTGGTGATGGATGATGGTCTGGAGCTCCTGCAGATTCATCTGAATGGAGCCGTCACCCGTCAGCAGGATAATGTCGTGGGCGCCGTGATCCGGGTACTGCTCCTCTTTTCCGGCCCAGTAGGGATTCTGTCTGCCCTTCTCCAGTGTATTTTCATGATCCGGGCCCAGCACAGCCGCCCAGGCACCGATGGCTGCCGGCAGATCATAGCCCATGGCCGCCACGCCGTCCTGACTGATGAAGCGTGCACCCTTCTTCACGATATAAGCCTGTCCGCCGGCAACGCAGGGGCTGCCGTTGCCGACCACCGTCACCTGATCCTCCCTGGAGGCGCGGGAAACCACATCGATAAGTGCGTAGACATTGGCGAGCTCCTCCTCGGAATGACTCGGCTCCAGGTACTCCGGCAGTACGGTAGGGTAGTTTTCTCGATAAAAGGCCGCCGTAGAGAGCCAGCTGATCCGCTCCCCCGCAGTCTGATCCGCCGCAAGCACTTCCCGGGCGCTGTCAGTATGACAAATGCTCTCGGCATCCGCCCGCCTCATGCCGTGTCCGCCGGCGAAGGCCTGTTCAATGCCTTCCGCCTTCAGCTCTGCGAGCAGTGCCTTCAGCAGTGCCCGGGCATCGGCGCAGATCCGCATATCGGCATGTACAGACGGCTTCTTCAGCTCCTCCGGATCAATGTCGTTCACGATCACATAGGCATCTCTTGCCCAGGTTCGGAAGTTATAGCCCACCTGCCGGATATTTAAGCGGGAGCCGATGGACAGAATGAAGTCCGCGTTCTGCACGGTAAGGTTTCCGGGACGGTCGCCGCGCCCGCCGGGACGCCCCGCATAAAGCGCATCCTCTGTCGGGATCACGTCCGGGGCATTCCAGCCCACCACCACCGGAATATTCAGCCTGTGCGCCGCCTCCAGGAAGAGAGACTCCGCACCGGCAATGCGAATGCCGTTTCCGGTATAGAATACCGGGCGCTCGCTCTTCTGAAGGCGGGAAAGAATCTCCCGGGCCGCCTTCCGGAGAACCTCAGGATCTCCGGTCACTGTCTCCGTGAACGGCACCTCCGGCGCGCCGACATTAGCGAAGCGAGCCTCAGGCTTCCCCTTCCGGGCGGCCTGCTCCCGCTCATAGGCCTCGGGGTCAAAGCCCTCCAGCTCGTCGGTCTCGATATAGGTTCCCTGAATATTTACAGGAATGTCCAGCCAGCACGGACCCGGACGGCCGGTCTGGGACAGGTAAATGCACTTCTCCACGGCATACCGCACCCGCATCGGATCGATCAGCATTTCCGCATACTTGCACATGCAGCCCACCGCCTGCACGATGTCGTATTCCTGATCTCCCATGGCACGGATATCCACGCCGGACCAGCGGGCGGTGTTGTCGAAGCGCACCTGTCCGCTGATCACGATCATCGGCAGGGAATCCAGCCAGGCCCCCAGCACGCCGGTGATGGCATTGGTGCCGCCCGGACCGCTGGTCACGCAGCAGAGTGCCGGCCGGTTGTAGATCCGGGCATAGCTCTCCGCCGCCATGGCGCAGGCCTGCTCATGATGCTGATACAGGCTGTGCATGCCCGCCTGGTGTCCGAAGGCGTCGTTCAGGTGCATGGCACCGCCGCCGGTTACGGTGAAGTTCTGGGTGATGCCGTTCTTCACCAGTGTTTCCGCGATATAATTCGCAAGCTTCTGTTTCATACTTGAAATCCTCTTTCATAAAATGCTGTCGGGCGCTGCCCCGTAACATCTGTGTAAACTGTAGCATAGCATACCACAAAAAGAGAATTCTGTTTAGTCCCGCATCGATGTGCAGCACAGCAAGTCCTGCGAGACCGGGCCTGCACGAAACGCGGGCCTATAAAATACAAAAGAGGACCGCCATACAGCAGTCCTCTCCTGACAGGAACGGGAAACGCGCCCCATTCCGGCTTATTATCTTTTCATTTATTATCTTACGAGGCAAGGTCTCTTTGCATCGAACTTCCAGCCCGGGATGAGATACTGCATAACCTTGGTATCGTCTCTTGTGCCCAGATTGTTGTCCACGAAGAGCTTGTGTGCCTTGTGTACCTGCTCCATATCGATTTCGATACCGAGACCCGGCTTCTTCGGAACCTCGATGGCGCTGTCTACGATCTTCAGCGGCTCCTTGGTCAGTCTCTCAACGCCCTCCTGCCAGATCCAGTGTGTATCCAGTGCATTGTAGAAGCCCGGAACAGCAGCACCTACGTGTGTCATCATAGCGAGAGAGATATCGAAGTGGTTGTTGGAGTGTGAGCCCCAGGTGTAGCCGAAGTCATGGCACATCTGTGCAACACGTACAGAGCCTTCCATTGTCCAGAAGTGCGGGTCTGCCAGGATAATGTCTACGGACTGAGACTCCAGTGAGTGGCTGATCTCTCTCCAGTCGGTAGCAATCATGTTGGTTGCTGTCGGGAAACCGGTTCTTCTGCGGAACTCGGACATGATCTCACGGCCGGAGTAAACACCCTCAGCACCGCACGGATCCTCACAGTAGGTCAGAATGCCGTGCATATCCTTTACGTACTCCACAGCCTGCTCCAGCAGCCAGCCGCCGTTCGGATCGAGGTCGATACGTGCATCCGGGAATGCCTTCTTCAGCGCCTTGATAACTTCCATCTCCTCGTTTCCAGCCAGAACGCCGCCCTTCAGCTTGAAATCCTTGAAGCCGTACTTGTCATAGGCAGCCTTTGCCAGTGCCACAACGTGCTCTGCATCCAGAGCCTCCTCGTGACGCAGTCTGTACCACTCGCAGTCTGAATCCGGCTCGGAATCGTACGGAAGATCTGTCTTGTTTCTGTCGCCGACGAAGAAGAGGTAGCCAAGGACATTTACCTTATCTCTCTGCTGGCCGTCGCCGAGGAGCTGGCATACCGGAACCTCCAGGAACTGTCCGAGAAGGTCAAGGCAGGGAGTCTCAATAGCAGTCAGAACATGTACACCGGTACGCAGATCGAAGGTCTGATTTCCTCTTACGTCCTGCTCGCCCTTAGCATCCATGTACTGCTTGATCTTCAAAAGAGTCTGCTTGTACTCCGGAACCTTGGTGCCCTCAACGAGCGGAATGATCTCCTCCAGAGTCTTTGTGATCTTTGTGCTGCCCGGAACCTCGCCCACACCGGTTCTGCCTGCATCATCATGCAGAATAACGATGTTTCTTGTGAAGTAGCAGGAATGTGCACCTGAAAGGTTCAGCTCCATGCAATCCTTACCGGCAACAGGGAATACTTCCATCTTCGTGATTACTGGTGTCATTGTTTTTCTCCTTTATAAGTGTTTTGTGTAAATGTTTTCGGCCTTCATTACTAACCTTATGCCATCATTATAGAAAGCACTGCGTTCTAAGTAAATCACGGAATAAAACTATATCTCTAAGTAAATCGGATAGCTTTAATTTTCCTGCCGGGAGTGTTAAAATATGATTATTATAAGAAAGGACGTCCTTTTTTTATGGATTTCAGACAGCTTGAATATATCATTGAGATCGCAAAGGAAAACAATATTTCCCGCGCCGCAAAAAATCTCTTCATTTCCCAGTCCGCACTGAACCAGCAGCTTCTCAAGCTGGAAAAAGAGCTCGGCACGCAGCTTTTCCATCGCTCCCGTACCGACTGGCACCCTACGGAGGCCGGCCGCATTTACATCGAAGGGGCCCAGCAGGCCCTGCAGATCAAGCGGGACACCTACAATCGGATCAACGACATTTCCCACTCCAGGAAGGCAGAGCTCAAGATCGGTCTCACGCCGGGCCGCGGCATCGCCATGTTCACCGCGATTTACCCGACACTCTATCAGCACTATACGGATCTCGTGGTGACGCCGATCGAAATGGGCGCCATGAAGCAGATGACCGCCATCGCAAACGGCGAAATCGACATTGGCTTCGTGACCTGCACCCCCGAGCAGCGCACCAAGGACTGCTATGTGAAGATCGGCTCCGAGGAAATGGTCGTGGTGGCGCCGCGCGTGCACCCGATCTGTGAGAAGGCGGCGCCTCCCGGCGAGCCCTTCACCAAGATCAATCTGACCGAGCTGCAGTACGAGCCCTTCACGCTGATGTATCCCTATTCCACCAACCGGAAGGCGGTGGACGGCATCTTCCGTAAGGCCGGCTTCACGCCGAATATCCTGATGGAAACCTCCAGCACCTCCAGCATTCTGTCCCTCGTCGGCTCCTATCTCTGCTGCGGCATCGTGCCCTCCTATTATCTCAATGAAAAGGACAACAAGGTAGGCTGCTTCGTTCTGGAGGATCATCCCACCTGGGATCTCTGCATTACCTACCGCCGGAACTCCTATCTCACCGATGCCGAGCGGGAGTTCATCCGTCTCGCAGAGGAATACTGGCAGAAGTACCTTCGGCCGGTACAGACAAACTGAAAAAAGCTGATTGGACAGCATTTCCCTAAGTTCAAAAAAGAGCGCCGCTGTGTTGCGGCGCTCTTTTTGTCTTATGAGTATCACGATACCTCTGTCCCGAAGCCCGGTATTTAGGTGATCGGTGCCGGGTTGAAGACGCAGACTTCATTGGCGAAGCCATACTGCTCAGTGTAGGGCTTCTTGATGCCGGATGCGACATCGAGGATGAAGTCGAAGAGCTCCTCGCCCTGCTCGGCGATGGTCTTATCACCAACAGCTGCAGGACCCGCATTGAAGTCAATGATGTCGAACCACTGGTCCTTCATCTCATTCCGAGAGCAGAGCTTGATGACGGGTGCTGCGGCAAGTCCGTAGGGGGTGCCGCGGCCGGTCATGAAGACCTCGAGGCCCATGCCGGAGGCCAGCTGGGACGGTCCGCAGAAAAGATCGGAGGCCGGTGTTGCGGCATAGATCTCGCCATGCTTTGTGGGACGCTCGCCCGGGGACAGCACCTCTACGATAGGTGAGGTTCCGGACTTTGCGATGGAGCCCATGGACTTCTCGATGATGTTTGAGAGACCGCCCTTCTTGTTGCCCGGTGTGGTGTTCGCACCGCGGTCTACACCGCCCATGCGGAGGTAATTGTCATACCACTTCATTTCCTCCACAAGACGCTTGCCGACCTCCTCGTTAATGCAGCGATGCGCAATGAACTGTACGCCGTCACGCACCTCGGTCACCTCAGAGAACATGGCGGTGCCGCCGCCGGATACCAGAAGGTCTGCCGCATAGCCGGCTGTCGGGTTCGCCGCGATGCCGGCGAAGGCATCAGAACCGCCGCACTGCATGCCCACCAGAAGATCGGAAAGCGGCAGCTCCTCACGCTTTCTCTCATTCAGGATCTGCAGCTTCTTCTCCGCCATTTCCAGAATGGCGTTCATCATATTTTCGTAGCCCTTATGCTCCTGCAGAATAAGAACATTTTCCGGGGTATTCAGCTCAGGCCACCACTCACAGAAGCGCTCCGGCGTAAACTTCTCACAGCCGAGACCAACCAGCATAAACCCGCCGCCGAAATTCGGATGCATGGCAATGTTCCGGATGATTCTCTGCGGAACCTTCGCCTCCGGTGCATCGATGGCCACACCGCAGCCGTACTGATGATTCACAGCGATGACGTCGTCCACATTGGGATACTTCGGCAAAATTTCGTCCTTAATGCGCTTGATGGCCACATTCAGCACACCGGCCACGCACTGTACGGTGGTGTTGATGCCCAGAATGTTCCGGGTGCCGGCATAACCGCCGTTCGGATTCCGGTAGCCAAGCCAGCTGGTGCGCTTCGGCTTCGGGAGCTCCGTTACGATATTGGTAGCGAACTCCATGGAATCCAGATCCGGTGCCGGAGCCATGATGAGGTTCTTCTCATTGATCCAGCCTCCCTGGGGAATGTCTTCGCTCGTCGTTCCCAGAACCACGCCGTAGCGAATGACCTCGCTGCCCTTCGGTCTGTCAATCAGCGCAATCTTATGCGCCTGGGGAATGTCGCATACGGTCACAACGCCGGGAAGCACCTCTGTGCCCTTCGGAACGTCATGAATGGCGATGGCAACATTATCCTTCTCATTGATCTTGATGCATAAATGAGCCATTTGTTTCTCCTCCTGAAATAGCGCTTCTGCTGCCCCTGTTTCCTTCGGCCGCGAAGCTTTAAACCCTTGATATGACGATTATATTGCGGTAGAATCATAAAGTAAAATTAATTATAATGTGATATGAATTAGTTGCCCTTATAGGAATTTTCTATGGATACGAAGCAGATCGAGTACATTATCAAAATTGCCGATGAACGGAACATCACAAAGGCAGCGGAAAAGCTCTTCATTACCCAGTCTGCCCTCTCCCAGCAGCTGCTGAAGCTGGAGCGCGAGCTGAACACTCCGCTCTTTATCAGAAACAAGTCCGACTGGCAGCTGACTCCCGAAGGCGAGATCTATCTCCGGAATGCCCGGGAAATGCTCCGCATCAAGCAGAAAACCTATACCACTATCAGCGATATGGTGAACAGCAGGACCGGCTATGTGACCATCGGCCTCACACCGGGCCGCGGTCCCGATATGTTCACACATGTCTATCCGCGCTTCCATGATGCTTTTCCCGAGGTCACCGTTACCCCGATGGAAATGTCGGTGCGCCGTCAGCAGGCGCTGATTCGTCAGGGGGAGCTGGACATCGGCTTTATGACACTCTGTGACTCACAGAAAACCGGGGATGCCTACCTGGATCTCTTCCGAGAGGAGCTCTTCATTGCCGTACCAACAGCCTGCGCCGAAGCCCTGGGGCTGCCGCAGGAGCCGGAGTCCGAAAATGAGTACCCCACACTGGAGCTTCGGACACTGCAGTACGAGCCCTTTGTGCTCATGTATCGTCAGTCCACGGTTCGCGAAATGGTGGACCAAACCTTCCGGGAGGCCGGCTTTTCGCCTTCTGTGCTCTTCGAAACCTCCAGCAATGCTACGGTGCTGTCCATGATCAAGTCCAAGCTCTGCTGCGGCATCATCCCTGCCCACTATGTCAGCAAAAGGAAAGAGGGCATACGATTTTTCCGCATGTCCTCTCACCCCAGCTGGCAAATCACGGTCGGCTCCCAGAAGAACGCCTATCTGTCGAAGGCCGCCAAGCAGTTCATACGCCTGGCTGTCGAATACTGGCAGCAGGAGCCTCTGCTGACGACCCTTTGCCGGCCCCGCTGATCACCGGCTGAACCAAAAAAAAAGATACCAAAAAGGACTGAAGCTATCCGCTTCAGTCCTTTATTCACTGTTTTGAACATTGACCTTTTAAAAACTCCTCCTGCGGTACAGCATAGGGGGGAGGCACCGCAGAAGACGCATCTATGATTCTGTCCGAATAGGGGACCGGACATCCTCATGTAAGCAGACGAGCCTTGCGGCGCAGTGTTTAATTGATCAAACGTTCAAAACGCACATTTTCAAGTAAGGTCAGAAATTCCGGCAGACCATCGATCCAAAGCGCCGAAATTTTGCTCTGCAGAAAGTCTTTTTCACAGGAAAGCAGAACCGAAAGCAAATCCAGGCGAGGGCCTTCACTCTCTGAAAGCCGCTCGTACAGCTCCGACGCTTCATCTGTCCGGTGCACGGTAAAGAACTGCTGCATTTCCCGCAGCGTCATCCGCTTCCCGATAAATCGCGGCGCGGAGGAAAGCGGCACGCTGTGCGATTCCGAGGACGCCGATACCAGCTCAGCCGCGCCGTTTTTCTGACTCTGCAGTCCGGCTGCACTGACGCCTGCACCGAGCACCAGCATCAATATGCAGCAAAGCGTCAGCTGAAACGACAGCCATCTTCGGATATACGCCTTCATGCCTTCTCCCCCTTTCACAAATCTTTTATACTCCCCTTTTTAGCATCCTCTCCCGCATTCGTCAAGCACTTCAGCACGTAAAAGCGGAAAAACGTCCGCGGCATAAACTTAATATTTATGCACATGCTTTTCTGCGGTTCAGGTCTCGTTCTGCAGCGCCTCCAGCTCCTCCGAGAACTTTTCCCAGTCCTCATACAGCGTCTGAAGCTGCTCACCGATCCGGTCCTTTTCCCGCTGCAGCTCCATGAGTCTCCCCACGTCTGCACTGATCTCCGGGTTCAGCATGCCGTCACCCAGCTCCTGATCCCGGGCTTCCAGCTTCTGGATCTCCTCCTCCGTCCGCTTCAGACCGTTCTGTGCCTTCCGCAGCTTCGCCTGGTACTCCTTCTGCTTCGCCCAGTCCGTTTTCTGCTCTTCCTTAGGCTCCGGACTCAGTACGGCAGCAGCCCGCTTCTTCGCGCCGCCGACATTATCCTGCGGAGACTGGGTACCGCCATAGCGCCGGACATCCTCCTTTTTCTCCAGATAATAGTCGTAATTGCCGATATAGTTGTCAAAGCGTGTCTCAAAGAGTTCCAGAATGCGGCCGGCTGTTTTGTTGATAAAGTAACGGTCATGGGAAACATAGAGCACGGTGCCCTCGTAGCTGTTCAGTGCATCCTCCAGCACCTCCTTGCCCTGGATATCCAGATGGTTCGTCGGCTCATCAAGGATCAGGAAATTGCAGTTTGACAGCATGAGCTTCGCAAGGCTGACCCGGCCCTGCTCGCCGCCGGACAGGTCGCCGATGCGCTTGTAGACATCATCTCCTGTGAAGAGAAAAGCTGCCAGCACGTTCCGCACCTTCGTGTTGTTCATATCCGGGTAAGTGTCCTGAATCTCGTCAAAAATACTTTTCTCCATGTGCAGCACGGCATGCTCCTGATCGTAGTAGCCGATCTGCACGTTGCTGCCGAGCCGGAATTCACCCGCACTCGCCTCCTCCATCCGGTTCAGGATCTTGAGGAGGGTGGTCTTGCCGGTGCCGTTCGCGCCAATCACCGCCACATGCTCACCGCGCTTCAGCTCAAAGCTCACATTGGAAAAGAGCGTCCGGTCTTCATAGGATTTTGCGAGTCCGCGCACCGAAAGCACATCATTTCCGGAGAGCACCCGCGGCGTCAGCGCAAGCCGCATCTCATTCCGGAGCTCCTCCGGCTTCTCGAGCCGCTCCACCCTCGCCAGCATTTTCTCCCGGGATTCCGCGCGCTTGATCGATTTCTCGCGGTTGAACTGCTTCAGCTTGTCAATGACGGCCTGCTGGTGCTTCAGCTCCTCCTGCTGATTCAGGTAAGCCCGGAGCTGCGCCTCCCGGAGCATCCGTTTCTTTTCGGCATACTCCGTGTAGTTGCCCTTGTACATGCGGGCTTTTCCGTTGTCGAGATCAATGATTTTCGTCACCACGCGGTCCAGGAAATAGCGGTCATGGGAAACCAGCAGCACGGCGCCGTCATAGCGCTTCAGCACCTTCTCCAGCCACTGAATGGACTCGATGTCCAGATGGTTCGTCGGCTCATCGAGAATCAGCAGATCCGGCTTATCCTGCAGGATCTCCTCCAGCCGCTTCCGGGTCTTCTGTCCGCCGGAAAGGATGTCGTAATCCTCATCGCCGTGCTCCATATCCGCATGCTGCTGGGCAAGATACCCCAGCTTTTTGTCCTTTGAGAGAGCGATCAGTCCGGAATCCGGCTCCTCCTCACCAAGTATGCAGCGAATCAGCGTGGTCTTGCCGGAGCCGTTGATGCCCACGATCGCCGCCTTCTCCTTATCTTCAATATGAAAGGAAACGTCCCGCAGCACCGGCTTCTCGATGAAGGCCTTATTCAGATTGGAAATATTCAGAATCATAGTATTTTCTTCTCGGTTTTATATGCAAATGTCTTCGGCGCCTGTGCCGGGCTTTCGCCCTGCAGCCTCAGGCCGCCGCTGCCGAAAAGCAGCCAGTTCAGTATAGCCGAAAGCGGGATTTCACGCAAGTAGTGCCCTCTGCTCTGTACCTTATTCACTTTCCGGCCGGTCCTCCATACAACCGTCGGTCTGCCTCAAAACTTTCTCTTGCTTTTTCCGTTCAACGTGCTAAAATAGCATTTGTTCGGAGGGTTAGCTCAGCTGGTAGAGCATCTGCATCACACGCAGGGGGTCGCAGGTTCGAGTCCTGTACTCTCCATCAGTTTGTTCAGCAATATAGAGTGCTTGAAGCCTTGGTTTTACCGGGGTTTCGAGCACTCTATATTGTTTTGTTCTTCTTTATTTCTTTGTTGACAGCTGTTGACAGCTCAGCATATTCTGCACTGCCGAAAACAGCTCCTCCAGATCCTGGGACTGCTTCGCCAGCGCCCGGATGCAGATGCCTTTTTTGACCCGGCTGATGCCGGCGTAAACCCGCGGAAAAGCATTCTCCGAAAAATCAGCCTCCAGAAGTCTTCGCTCTGTTTCCGGATTTCCGCAGTAGAAGCAGGTTCCCTGATGCGTATATTCCCGATAGAAGCAGCAGTTATCCAGCTGCATCTGCGCCGGCACCAGCCGCGTGCGGTCCAGCCAGATCAGTTCATCTCCCCGCCACACCCGCAGCCGGTTCTCATATTGCCGAAAGCAAAACCGCTCTCCCATGCCGACGCGCCCGGCAGTGAAAATATCTGTCCACAGCAGCTCGCTGTTCTCCGCCATATGGATCTCCGTCCTGCCGTGAAAATCGCTGTCCTGATAGGGCACCACCGCGCAGGGACGATACCAGAGCGAAGCGCCCTTCTCGAGGCGCACCGACATTTCCCTCTTTGCTCTGCCGCTGCTCCCCATGTTAAAAAGCTTGGTATAGGACTGCTCTGTGATCAGTGCCTTCGCACCCTCCCGCAGGTGAAAATCATAGGAAAAGCTGTCCCCAGCCAGTACGCCGGGAGATGCCATCATCAGGATTAGATGCAGCCGTCCTCCCTCAAGTCTGTCTCCAGGTTCGCCAAGCTTAACGGGCGCCATGAAGTAAAAATCCTCCCGGATACTGCGGCCGCCTGTTTTCTCACGGCCGATCACCAGCCTGCATTCCGAAGCCATAGGTCAGACGCCCTCCAGCAGCACATTTTTCTTAATCCAGTTAATCACGCTGTCCACGCTGTCGCCCTGCATCAGGTTCGTAAAAAGAAATTCTCTTCCCTTCCGCATCCGCTCAGAATCCCGTGCCATGACCTCGAGGCTCGCACCGACCATCGGCGCCAGATCCGTCTTGTTAATGACCAGCAGATCCGAACGCGTCACACCGGGACCGCCCTTTCGGGGAATCTTCTCGCCCTGCGCCACATCGATGACGTAAATGGTGGCGTCCGCAAGATCCGGGCTGAAGGTCGCCGACAGATTGTCGCCGCCGCTCTCGATGAAAATGATCTCCACATCCGGGAACTTCTCCGCCATTTCCTCCACGGCCTCCAGATTCATGCTGCAGTCCTCCCGGATTGCCGTATGCGGACAGCCGCCGGTTTCTACACCCACGATGCGCTCTGCCGGCAGGGCCGAGTTTTTGATGAGAAATTCCGCATCCTCCTTTGTGTAAATGTCGTTGGTCACCACACAAATGGAATATTCCTTTGACATTTTCCGCGTGAGCCGCTCAATGAGTGCCGTTTTGCCGGAGCCCACCGGCCCGCCGACACCAATTTTAACGTATGACATTTGATTTTCCTCCCTATATGTAATTGTTCAGCACCAGAAAAATGCACAAAATGCAGAGCGGAGCTTGCTCAGCGAAGCATTTTTGT
>CAVAXR010000026.1:0-12703 GCA_963592375.1 Oribacterium sp.
ACAGCGGTCAGCAGCACATACATCGGCGTGATTGCAGAGATTACAGCCGGAAGGTCAATGAGGGCAACGCCGATGCCGACAAGCAGAAGCTTTGAAACATTGGTGATGACCGCATTGTAGAAGTACCAGCAGTCATCCTCGCACTGCTTCGGCACGATGCCGGTGATTTTGGTAATGATCAGCAGGATAACCATATAGGCGTAACGGTGGAACTTCGGAATCAGCTGGTGCACGCCGCCGGCAGCCACATAGAACACAACCGCTACGAAGAGGCCGCGTCCGATGGCGCCGTAATCGAGGCTGGATTTCTCACGCTTCTTCGCGATCAGTGCCTCCTGACCTGTCGGCATCAGCTTGCCGTTTCCGGTCAGCTCCGGCTTCTTGTCGGCGAGCTTTCCGAGAAGGCCTGCCAGCACAATGGCAATGGCATTGCCGAGCGATACGGCCGGCGTCATTTTCGAAAGAATGGTGGCCGCATCCACACCGGTGGCCGCCTCAAACATCTGGGAAAGCGGAACCGCGCCGGCGCCGAGACCGCCGCCCATAACGGGGATGCCGATGTAGAGCACGGCTTCTCTCGTACCGTAGCCCACCAGTGTGCCGACGATTGCTACCGCAACGGCACCGCAGAGCTGGGAGAAAATCAGCACCGGCATGTACCGGACGGCTGCCTTCTTCAGCATTTCCCTGTCCATGCCCATGATGGAGCCGCAGATCAGCGCAGCGAGCGCCAGGTTAATGAAATCGGTGCTGCCGGTGAAGAAATCCTTCATGCTGGCCGCAAAATCCGCCGGAATCAGTCCGTAGGTCACCATGGCCGCGGTACCGAAGATGCAGACCACCGAGCCGCCGCCGAGATAATCCTTTACGATGGGGATGTGGTCGCCGATGAGGCTCAGAATCGAACCGAGGCAGATCATGTAGGCGAGGCAGCCCAGAATACCGGTATTCTGCCAGCCCACATAGGTGGAGCCGATGATCACGATCGCCTCGACAAGAAAGATGGGAAGCTCGATTCCCATAATTTTAAAGCTTTTCATACAATAACTCCTTCGTGTTTCGTTTTTTTGCCGCCTTGCTCTCGCGGCGCAGCGCCTTCTGCTTATAAATGGGCGGGATTTGTGATTTTCCCCGTCAGTACCGAGGCGGCCGCCACCTCCGGGCTGCAGAGATAGACCTTTGCCTTCGGCGAACCGTAGCGCCCGAGGAAATTCCGGTTGTTGGTACCGAGCGCCACCTCATCGTCCGAAAGCAGCGCCATGGTAATGCCCTCGCAGAAGGAGCAGTAGGGCGCGGTTACAAAGCCGCCGGCCTCTACGAAGGTCTGGATATAGCCAAGCCGCATCGCCTCTTCAAAAATGGCATTGGAGGCCGGCGTGATGACAAACTTCACATAGGGCGCAATCTTCTTCCCCTTCAGCACCCCTGCAGCCGCCGCCAGATCCTCGAGGCGTCCGTTCGTACAGGAGCCCAGGAAAACCTGATTCACCTTCGTGCCCTCGACCTCGCTGAGCGGATGCACATTGTCCACGTAGGGAGGACAGGACAGCACCGGCTCCAGCTCCTCGGCCCGGTAGCGGAGCACACGCTCGTACTGCGCATCCGGATCGGGCTTCACCCAGGCAATCTCCTCATAGTCCAGACCGCTGTAGGCTGCTGTCTTCTCGTCAGCCGCAAAAAGCCCAACCTTTGCGCCGCATTCCACCGCCATGTTGGACATGGTGAGCCGCGCATCCACAGACAGCGCATCAATCGTGCTGCCGCCGAATTCCAGTGCCTTATAGGTCGCGCCGGCCGCCTTGAGATCGCCCAGCACCCGCAGGATAATGTCTTTGGAATACACATGCGGCGGAAGCGTACCGTCTACCTGTACGCGGATCGTTGAAGGAACCCGCAGCCAGAGCCTGCCGGTGCCCCAGATCGCCGACATTTCCGTATATCCGATGCCGGTGGCGAAGCAGCCGACGGCGCCGTAGGTCGTGGTATGCGAATCTGTCACAAAAACGATGTCGCCGGCCTTGCCGTAGCCGAGCTGCGGCACCAGCTGATGCACGATGCCGCCGGAGGCATGAAAATGCTTGATGCCGTACTCCTCCACCAGCTCATAGCCGGCGCGCATGGTACGCGGATCGCCCTCCTGACAGGCCGGCGACAGATGGTCGTGCATAATGGCGATCTTGTCCGCATTCCAGACCTTCTTCACACCCATGGCATGCAGCTTTTTCTGCAAAAAGGCGGTGTAAATGTCATGCACCACAACGAAATCCGGCTCCACCACCACGAGATCACCCGGCTTCAGATTGTTCGAGCCGGTATGCCGCATCAGGATTTTTTCAGCAAGTGTATGTCCCATCATTTACCTCCCTCGGCTGTCCGGAACTGCTTCTCCACGCTCTTCACCAGTCCGCCGTCAGCAATGATCCGGTAAAGATTTTCCGGCACCTGATTAATAGGATACTGCTTTCCGTTCGCCGTAATGGTCTGCCGGCTCAGATCAACACGAATCACATCGCCCTCCTCTGTCTCGTCCGGAAGCGCCGGGCACTCCAGCAGAAGCACACCGTTGTTGATGGCATTCCGGAAGAAAATCCGGGCAAAGGACTTCGCCACCACGCAGTGAATGCCGTTGGCCAGCAGCACCTCCGCCGCCTGTTCTCTGGAGGAGCCGCAGCCGAAATTGTTGCCGGCCACGATGAGATCGCCCTCCCGGAACTGCGCCGCAATTTCCGGCCGCAGCGGCTCGAAGGCATGCGTCTTGATTTCATCCATTGTGGCATAATTCAAATGCTGGGTCGGAATGATGATGTCTGTGTCGATATCATCACCGAATTTCCAGATTCTGCCTTCCAGGGAAATGTCTTCGGCGCCGGTCTCCGTGCTGCTCCCGGCTTCCTCGCCTGCGCCGATATATCCGCTGAGTGCTGTCGCCGCTGCGGTCTCCGTATCGGTGATAAAGGTGCGGGAGGAGGCAAAGCCGGCAAAGCCAATGCCGTTTTCCGTATCGTTGGAAACCATGACTTCATTTTCCCCGATGCGTCCCGAAACCGCCGGATTCCCGCAATGATTGATCACAAGGCCGCCGGCCTCGAATACCGTTGTGAGGATGCCTTCATTTGCCGCTGCGATGTAGTCCTCCCGTGATGCCGGGGAAACAATCAGCCGTGTGCCGTAGGCAATCCTTCTGCCCTTCAGCTTCCGCGCAAGAACACGGAGCTCCCGAATCGCACCGCCGGCAGAGCCGCCGATAAAGGTACTGATCACTGCCGTTTTCGGTATTTCCGTCAGCGGAAGGATCTTCTCATAGCTTCCGGGCAGCACGGCGAGCGCCTCTGTTTCTGCGAGGTCCAGTGTATAAGAAACGCTGTCCATATTAAAAGGCAGCAAATGGAGCTTGCTTAACGGCCCGGCCTGGATGGCATCCAGCTCCTCCGCCTCTTCCGCAAAATAGGCGCTTGTAATATTGAGCCGCGCTGCCGCAAGCAGGAGCTGCAGCTTATCCTCTTCGGAAAGCGCGTCCTTTTCCTCGCATACAAGCCGAAGCACTGTGTTTTCGAGCTGCCCGCCCTGCAGCAGCTTCACCAAGGCAAGGGCAGCCCGCTTCACGTCAGTTGTTTTTGCGGGGTGTCCCTTGAGAAGCACGGTATCCACCGCCTGCAGCGGCAGCTTGATGCAGCCGGTTTTCATCGCTTCCGCGAAGCTTTCGTCATCGAGACGAATGCCGGCCGCTCCATATACCCCGGCAGCCATCACATCCCGACCGGTACCAACCACAATATCCTCGCCCTTCGCCATGCCGCGAGCAAGAAGTACCGCCGTCATGGCATCTCCGTAATAGAATTCTGCGCCGGTTCGTTCTGCCAGTGCCATTAATTTCCGATGACGCTCGGATACGGCCGGAGAATTCGGCGGCAGGACCTGATCCACAATGATCGTGAGCTTCCCCGTTTCCGGAAGCGTCAGGGCATCAGCCTGATCTGCAAGACCGGTATCGTTCAGGATAAAGCGATCCGCCGGAATCTCGAAGCACACTTCTTTTTTCTCAGCCATGGCTTAATCTGCCTCCTCTTCTGCTTCGTCAATTTCCTCGAAGAGCTCCACCGCCGGAATCACGGCTGAAGCGCCATAGTAGAAGAACAGAAGCCGCAGGGCTTCGCCGAGCTCATCCATCGTCGCGCCCTTCTTTAATGCAAGCTCCCCATGGGTTTTCACGGTGACGGCATTTCCCTTCGCAGCCCCCATGATCATCAGCATGAGCTCCATGTACTGCGGCGGAATGTGTTCGATCTCCTGCTTGCAGATCCGGAACTGCTGGCTGAAGGCCTTCAGGAGCTTCGGATCGTTCGCCATCTTCTTATGGATGGAAAGGACGGAGCCGCCGCGCTGCTCCTTGAGCTCTGCCAGCGTTTCCCGTGCCGCCTGAAGCTTTGCTTCATCTGTCTGTTTCATGTCTTGTCTCCTCTCCTTATCATGCGCCGTACTTCTGCTTCAGGAATTTCTCCGCAAGACTCGGGAAGAGCACATACGTCATAACGTCCTCCTCAGATCTTGCCATGCTTCCCGCCTCCGCCTTGGCCTTCTCCCAGCCGGGGGCGAGCAGTCCGCCGGGGCGCTCCGTGTTCATGGGCTGATTTCCGAGAACGGCTTTCTTCAGTTTCGGATCGATCTCCCCTGCCGGACGTCCGTACATGCCCTTGATGTATTCCCGGCTTTCCTTCGAGATCATCTTATAGCGCTCACCCATCAGCACGTTAAAGGTTGCCTGGGAGCCGACCATCTGCGCGAAGGGGGTTGCCAGAGGCGGATAGCCGAAGTCCTTATGTACCTTGTGTACCTCCTCGAAAACCTCATCGATGCGGTTCAGCGCATTCATGCCCTTCAGCTGACTCTCCAGGTTCGAGAGCATGCCGCCCGGGATCTGATGCTTCAGTACGGAAATGTCTACGCCCGTAAACCTGCTGAGATGCTCGCTGTATTTTTCGCGCAGCTTTTTGAAATAATCGTTAATCTCTGCGATCAGATCCATATCCAGCTTCGGATCGTAGCCGGTGCCCTTCAGCGCCGTTGCAATGCTTTCGATGGGCGGATGAGAGGGTCCGAGCGCCAGTGCCGATACATCGCAGTCCACGACCTCTGCCCCGGCCTTAATGGCCTCCCAGTAGCAGATGTCCGCCATGCCCGCAATGGAATGGGCATGGAAATGCACCGGAAGCTTCACTTCCCTTTTGATCGCGCGGATCACATCGGAAACCTGCTGCGGATTCATCATGCCGGCCATATCCTCTACATGAATGACCTTTACTCCCAGTGCAGCGTAATCCTTTGCCATCTGCACGTATTTCTCTACGGTATGCACCGGTGAGATCGTGTAGCAAATGTTGGCTTCGGCGGTTTTTCCGTTCCTGATCACAGCCTTGATGGCTGTCTCGGTATTCCGCACATCGTTGAGCCCGTCGAAAACCAGGAATTTGTCGATACCGGCCTTTGCCGCAAGCTCTACGAATTTTTCTACGATATCATCCGGATACTGGGTATAGCCGATGATGTTCTGCCCGCGGAGCAGCATTCTGAGCGGCGTCTTCTTACAAAGCTTCTTAAAGGCCCGGACACGATCCCAGGGATCATCCCCAAGGTAACGGACACAGACATCAAAGGTGGCGCCGCCCCACATTTCCATGCACTCATAGCCGACCTCGTCCATCTTCGGAAGAATCGGCAGCATATCCTCTGTTTTGATGCGTGTTGCCAGCAGAGACTGCTGGCCGTCTCTCCACTCTACGCTGGCAATCCGGATCGGCTGCTCCGCTTCCGCTGACTCCTTCGTCGGAGCCGCTTCCTTATTTATTTTATGAAAGAAAAGCATGATTCCACTCCTCTTACGTAAATGTTTTCAATCACGTAAACATATTTACCTATCGTGTAATTTATAACACGCTTTGGCGAACGCGACAATTCACTTTTGTTTATACTGCACATTCCCTGGGCTTAAGGCTTAGCGAACATAGACAGGATTTCCTTAGAATATTTTTTCGTCACAAAAAGCAGAGGAGGTATGGTTAGATAAAGGAAACTGTATACAGCATTTCAGAAAAGGATTTTTATATTATGGCAAGACTGAAGGACATTGCTGCCCGGGCGGGCGTCTCCGCTGCTTCTGTTTCGCTCTATCTGAACAAAAAAGCAGAGGGACGGGTTTCTCTTGAGAATCAGAAAAAAATAGAAGAAGCTTTGCAGGCGCTGCAGTACAGCACTTCGCGTTCCATGCAAATTTTAAAGGCGATGAATGCAGAAAAAAAGGCCTATACGGTCGCTATGTTCTGGGCACAGGATACCCGTGCGACCATGCTGGGAACTGTCATCGCCGGCCTGAACAGCCCGCTGAGGCTGCATCCTGAACTGGATGTCAGCATCATTATCCATCCATACACGGTGAATGAGCTGTATAAGGACACGACACTCATCGAAAACACGCCCTATGACTGTGCCATCATTGCCAATGCAAGCTATACAGATCTGCAGTACCTGGAGGGCATTAATCCGACCGTTCCCATTGTGCTCTTCAACCGGAATTCGCCGCGCTACAATACAGTAAAGTTTGACAATCACTTAGCCGGAAGAACAATTTCCGACATTCTGCGGTCACGAGGCTGCCGGAGCGCCGCTGTTGTACAGGCCGTCAATTCCTATACTGCGCTGAATGCGCGCATCGCAGGCTTCATCAACGGCTGCCGGGACAATCAGATCGAAATTCCGAATAAGGCACAGCTGGTGGTAGAGGGATCTGTGGAGGGCGGTATGCATGCCGCAGAACGATACCTCGCACTGGAGAATCGACCGGAGACCATTCTGTTCGCCGACGACCGGCTGGCGCTGGGGGCCTTAAATGTATTCTACCGAAGGAATGTACAGATTCCGAATGAGGTTTCCATCATCAGTCTATGCATGCTGAATCCAGTATACACAAGCTGCTCCTGCCCGGCACTAACAGTAATGGAGCTTCCGATTTTTGAAATTGCCGAGGCCTGCATGGATATCGCCATTGATGCCCTGTGCGATAAGCCGCAGCCCATGCATATTCAGGTGAAGCAGCCGGAAATGATCTACCGGGATTCCTTCCCGAAGCCAACAGAATAATCCATCATATGTACACCTGATACTGTTCTTCTGTGATGCGGAACAGCCGACAGATATTTTCTTTGGAAAATGCTTCCTCCGGCGACAAGACAGGACTGACGCCCTCCTCTCCGACACAGACAATATCATCTGCGAGCTTCCGCGCGAGGTTCAGCTCATGCAGCGTGAGAATAACGGCAATATTCTCCTCCTTCGCAAGCTTCGTTAAAATTTCAGTAAGCTCGATCTTTCCCCTGATGTCGAGGAAGGACATGGGCTCGTCCAGAAGCAGAAGCTCCGGCTCCTGGCAGATGGCGCGCGCCAGCAGTACCCGCTGCCGCTGTCCGTCACTGATTTTTGAGAAATCCCGCGAAGCAAGCGCCTCCGCATGCACCCTCCGCAGTGCCGCGTATACAGCTTCCCGGTCCGTTTCCGACAATATGCCAAGCCTGCCGGTATAGGGATAGCGCCCGAAGGCCGCAGCATCGAAGCAGCTGATCAGCTCTGACTGCACATTTCCCGTCTGAAAAAGCGCCATCCTGCGGGCCCGATCGCCGGCGCTGAAATCCTGCAGCGGCCTGCCGTCCAGCAGAAATGCACCGCCCTTCGGTGCGAGCTGCCCGGCCAGCGTCTTCAACAAGGTAGACTTTCCGGCTCCGTTCGGTCCGATGATGCCGAGGATCCGGCCCTTCTGCGCTTCCAGGCAAATGTCGGCCTGCACGACTTCGCGATAACCGACCGAGAGATTTTTGGCTTCACAATAGCTCATATCCTGCCCTCCCCGCTGTGCCGGCGCAGCAGCATGAAAACCACCACCGGTGCGCCGAAAATGGCGGTGACAGAGCTGATGGACAGCTCCGCAGGACTGAACAGGCTCCTGGCCAGAAGGTCGCAGAACAGGCAGAAGGCCGCGCCGCCGAGAGCACAGCCCGGCAGAACATGCAGCGGCTTCGTACTGTGCAGCGCCTGCCTCACAAGCTGCGGTACCGCGATGCCCACGAAGGAAATCGGCCCCGCAAAGGCGGTAACGCAGGCCGCCAGCAGGCTGGACAGCAGCACCAGTGCCGTGGCGAAGCGACGCACCGGCACACCGACGCTCTGCGCATAGCTTTCGCCCATCTGATAGGCGCCCATCGGCTTGGACAGCAGAAAAGAAAGCAGCAGGCAGGGCAGCACCACCACGGCGGCAGCGCCGACATTTCCCCAGCTGCTTCCGGAAAAGCTGCCCATAGACCAGTTATGAAGATTCACAATATTGGCATCCTGCGCAAAGGCCACCACGATATCGGTAATGGCCGAACAGATATATCCGATCATGACGCCACAGATCACCAGAATGCTCATGCGCCGCAGCCGGCGGGCGGCTGCCAGCACCAGCAGCATGGCACAGCCTGCGCCGAAAAAGGCGGCAAGTATCAGCGCCGCGGAGCCGGTCAGCCATCCCCGATTCAGAAAGGCCACCATGGTCAGTGCCACCGCGAGCTTCGCCCCGCTGGAAATGCCCATGACGAAGGGGCCAGCGATGGGGTTTGCAAAAAAGGTCTGTAAAAGACAGCCCGCCGTACTGAGCGCAGCGCCCAGCAGTACCGCCATCAGGGCCCGGGGAAGCCGCAGCTGCAGCAAAATGCCGGAAGCCAGTGCGCCGCCGTCCTGTCCGCTAAAAACAGACAAAACCTCCGCCGGGCTCAGCCTCACGCTGCCCCAGAAGAGGTTCAGTACGAAGAGAAGCAGCAGCGCAGCTCCCATCGACAGATATGCAAGTGTCAGCCTTTTTCTGCTGTACATGCAGCACTCCTTTCTCACTTACCGGAGCCGTGTCAGAAACGTAAGCTCACTGTCCTCCGGCCTTCCCTCCGTAAATACCCTGTTCATATCCAGCACGAGATCGGCGAGCGCCATGCTCTGCTGGAACAGGCTTTGGGAGGTGCACCACACATTTCCGGACTGTACTGCCTTAAAGTCTGCCAGCATCGGACATTTCGCCGTCAGCGCGTCCAAACTTCCGATTTCTCCTTCTATCGTGCTGTTATAGATCAGCACATCCGCATCCTTCGCCCCGGCATAAAAGTCTTCGAGGGAAATGTTGACGGTGGCAAGCTTGTTTCCGTCGTCGGTCAGATCGGAAAACACATAGCTTCCGCCGGCCATCTCGATCATTTTTGCAACATAATCGCTGCCCTTCCGCACCGTGACCAGATTGTTGGAGGTAATCGAAAAGAAGGCAGCGCTCTGTCCCGTGGGACTCTGATTCTGCAGCGATGTCATCTTCTGTACCGCGCCGTCGAAAACTTCCTCTGCCTCTTTTTCCTTCCCCAGCAGAATACCGTAGAGCTTGATCCATTCCATCCGTGCCAGCGGTCCACTTTCATAGCTGGAGCGCTCCACCAGCACCGGAATGCCGAAGCGCTCCAGCTCCTCCTTCACCTCCGGCGTATGATAAATCATCGTGTTTTCAATGGCCAGATCGCAGTTCGCTGCGAGAATCGTTTCATAATCCGGCATGCTGTATTTTCCGGCATATTGAAGCCGGCCGTCTTCCATGGCTTCCTTTGCCTCCGGCAGGTACCAGGAATTCGCCCGGGTGCCGCTGAGCTTTACGGCATCGAGTCCGTCCAGTGCCAGAATCGGATCCATGGCGCTGGAGGATACGAGGTAAATGCTGTCGAGAGGCTGCTGCAGAACCACCGCCGAAGGATAGCGGTTTTCCGGCGGCGTGACGCCCTCCGGCACCACCAGATACTGCTGCTCTGCAATGCTGATGAGATAGCCGCCGTCCGCACAGCGCTCTGCCGTAAACTGCTGCGCGTACTGCAGCGGGTACGCCTCCGCTGTGCCGGTGCCGCCGACATTTGCCGAGGAAGCGGCAGAACAGCCCGTCAGAAGGAGAAAGCCCAGAATCCATGTCAAAATAATAGCTTTTTTCATTCTGCTGTCAGCGTCGTACTGTCAAAGGTGAGGGTATATTCGATCTCGTGCGGCGTGCTCATGGCGACAGTATCGGCTGTCACCGGAAGTGCGGTATCGAGCGCCTCGATCGGTATCTCGAATACAGAATTGCCGTCGGTGTTGACCGGCAGATATTTCTCGCCGTCCGCCAGCATATAGTCATAGTTCGGACTGCTCCATACGATTTCCGCCGTCATGCTGCCGTTCTGTACCGTGAGCCTTGTCGGACTCTCCACACTGGCCCGGCCGCTGCCGCCCGCAAGCGTTACTGCACAGGTATAACTGCCATCGGCAAGCGCAGCTGCATCCATGGCTTCACTGACTGCGCCATTTGAAGTATCTTCCGCACCGGAGGCAGACATCCCGCCTTCCGCCGCATCGGCATCCGCCGGCTCCGCATTGGTGACGCTCACAACATGGTCGTACCATTTTCCTTTTTCGCCGAGAATGGCCAGCGGAAAATCAGTATCGAGTGCAGCGACGGGAATGTCAAAGCCATAGACATCATCGCTCAGGCCGTCGCTGTAGGTCACGCTGTCTGTGGTGGGCTGCAGCCAGTCTGCTTCATGCTCTGCCGCCTCTGCCGCTGTTCCCTGATACAGGTTCACAATGCGCTTCGAAACGAGGCTGACGTGCAGCGTCATCTCTCCGTTCTTGACCGTCAGTGTTCCCCGGCCGTCACAGGCCTCGTTCACGCGGAACATGCTGCTGTCTGTCACGAAATCAGCGGTATAGATTCCATCCGGGAGCACGGCTTCCTGCGCAGGCGCCGCTGTACCTTCGGCAGCGGCATCGCCCGATGCTCCGGCAGCTTCTGCCGTATCCGCTTCCTGCTGTGCAGCTTCTGTACTGATGGTCTCTGCGGCGGATACCGCCGCTGTGGTTTCGTTTGCTTTGCCGGCGCAGCCACTCAGAAGCAGCGCTGCAAGCGCAAGCGTCAGATATTGCGTTCTTTTCAAATTTTCCCCTCCGTGTTTAGTGATCCATCCCGTCAAACGGTACTTAGTCTCCGCATCAAATACAAATATGCCCGAAGAGCATTTCTTCGGGCACGAAATACTGATGAAATCAGCATTTTCCTATAACAGGCGGCATCAGCCCTGCAGATTCAGGCTGTCGATGGCCGTCTGTGCGTGTGCGATATACAGCGCCTGTACATCGTCGATTTCGCCGAGACCGGCAATCTGCGTGCCGACGCTGTCGAAGCCGCCGTCTGCTTCAAACTGACTGAGCCAGGAATCCTCGTCCTCTCCGGCCATATCGTTGTTGGCATGGTCACCGGCCACCACCATCAGCGGACGCAGAATCACCTTATGGAAGCCGGCTTCCTTTACTTTTTCAATGACTGCTTCGCAGGCGGTCTCCTCGGGCTCACCCTCGACGGTACCGATGAAGACATTTGCATAGCCCAGGGTCTCCATGGTCGTCTGCATCTGGCTGTAGCTCACCTTTGCAGTATGGCTTGTCCCATGGCCCATGAAAACGAAGGCGGTGCCATCCTCTGCGGCAGCGGCAGCATTTTCATAACCGGCAGTCTGACAGGCAGCTGCGGTAACGGCCTTGGCCACACTCTCCTTGTCCTCGTTGATTACTGCAGCATCACTGCCGACCTCACCGAGCAGCGGCTCTGCAACAGCAATGGCCTCAAATTTGTCGCGATAGGCCTCCAGAGTCTCGCACATCTCGTCATATTCGGCACCGTGCATGAGATGTGTGGGCTGCACAACCAGCTTCTTCACACCGTTGGCAGCCGCACGCTCCATTGCCTGCTCCATGTTGTCGATCTTCTCGCCGTCGCGCGCCTGTACATGGTTAATAATGATCTGGGCTGTGAAGGCTCTGCGCACACTCCAGTCCGGATAGGCTTCCTGCAGCGCATCCTCGATTCCCTTGATATCTGCCGCGCGGCTGTCGTTGAAGGAGGTACCGAAGCTCACCACCAGAAGCTCATTCTCCCCGATTTCATCGGCATTGCGGGCATCATCCAGAGCGGCATCACCGGTGTCACGTCCGAAATAGTCCGGATCGGCGTTTTCACCCTCCACCAGCTCCTTCTGGGCATCGGTCAGGCTGTCCCAGGCTGCCTTTGCGGCCTCGCACTGGGCATCGGTATCCTCCGTGCGCTCCTGCACATAAATCGCATCGATCAGATCGGCACAGTTCTTTGCAGCCATTTCGTCAGCATCTCCTTCCTCTGCAGCTTCCGTTGCGGCTTCAGTCGCCGCGGTCTCTGCCGCAGTGCTTTCTGCCGCTGCGGTCGCTGCTGCGCTGCTTCCGGCTCCTGCATTGCTTCCGCAGCCTGCCAGCAGTGCGGCAGACAATGTCAGTACAACAGCGGCATTCTTGTTTGCAAATCTTCTCATTTTTTCATCCTTTCCGGCGTTGTCATAACCGCCTCTCGCTCTTTCTGCAGAAACGATTTCCGGCACGGAAGGGACAGCCAATGAGCCTGAAGAGAATGCACTGAAAACAGCTCAAGCAAGCGTCCTTGCCTCGTTTGCTGTCATCTAAAAAAGGATCTTTTGTATACAGATCTGTATCACAAGCATACAAAACTGTACTGCAAAAGATCCCGCTGCACTCTTAACAGGTATCTTCGGTACAACCAATTCCTCGTGATTCGGAGTCTTACTCCCGTACCAGACAG
>CAVAXR010000027.1:0-12439 GCA_963592375.1 Oribacterium sp.
AATGTGCTGCTCCTTGCCGGTTCCCTGATCCTTTGCGGATACATTTACGATACCGTTGGCATCGATATCGAAGGTAACCTCGATCTTCGGAACACCGCGGCGAGCCGGCAGAATGCCATCCAGACGGAACTGGCCGAGGGTCTTGTTGTCACGTGCGAACTCACGCTCGCCCTGTACGATATGAATATCTACAGCGGTCTGGTTGTCCTCAGCAGTAGAGAATACCTGAGAGGTTCTGGTCGGGATCGTTGTATTTCTCTTGATCAGCGGAGTGGCTACGCCGCCCAGAGTCTCGATGGACAGTGTCAGCGGAGTAACATCCAGCAGAAGCACATCACCGGCACCGGCATCGCCTGCCAGCTTGCCGCCCTGTACAGCTGCACCGAGAGCAACGCACTCGTCCGGATTCAGAGACTTGGAAGGCTCCTTGCCTGTCAGGCTTCTGACCTTCTCCTGCGCCACCGGCATACGTGTGGAGCCGCCGACCAGAAGAACCTTGGAAAGCTCTGCTGCGGTAATGCCGGCATCGCGAAGTGCATTCTGCACCGGAACTGCGGTTCTCTCTGTCAGATCTGCAGTCAGCTCCTCGAACTTGGCTCTTGTCAGGTTCATATCCAGATGCTTCGGGCCCTCTGCTGTTGCCGTGATGAACGGCAGATTGATCTCTGTTGTGCTTGCTGTAGAAAGCTCCTTCTTTGCCTTCTCGGCAGCTTCCTTCAGTCTCTGCAGCGCCATCTTATCCTGAGACAGATCTACATTTTCTGCCTTTTTGAACTCATCTACCATCCACTGGGTAATGCGGTTGTCATAATCATCACCGCCGAGATTGGTATCACCGTTGGTTGCCAGAACCTCGATAACGCCGTCACCGATTTCAATGACAGACACATCGAAGGTACCGCCGCCCAGATCGTAAACCATGATCTTCTGCTCAGACTCATCATCCAGACCGTAAGCCAGTGCTGCGGCTGTCGGCTCGTTGATGATACGCTTTACATCAAGTCCCGCGATACGGCCGGCATCCTTTGTTGCCTGTCTCTCAGCATCGTTGAAGTAAGCCGGAACTGTGATCACCGCCTCTGTTACCTTCTCGCCGAGATATGCCTCTGCATCTGCCTTCAGCTTCTGCAGGATCATTGCGGAGATCTCCTGCGGTGTGTAGTTCTTGCCGTCAATGGCTACCTTATAGTCAGAACCCATATGTCTCTTAATAGAAGAGATCGTGCGGTCTGCATTGGTTACCGCCTGACGCTTTGCCGGCTCGCCCACCAGTCTCTCACCGTTCTTTGTGAAGGCCACAACAGAAGGTGTGGTTCTGAGTCCCTCTGCATTTGCAATAACGGTCGGCTTTCCGCCCTCCATTACAGCTACACAGCTGTTGGTTGTTCCTAAGTCAATTCCAATAATCTTTCCCATAATCTTATCTCCTTTTTTTATTCCAAAACAATGCCTGTCTGTTTCCTTTATTTCTTCACCTTCACCATGGAGTGGCGGATCACATTCCCCCGGAAGGTATAGCCCTTCTGCAGGTCCTGTGTAATGATGTCTTCCTCGGCATCACTCTCTGTATCCGTCATCACCGCATTGTGCAGGTTCGGATCAAATTTCTGGCCCTCGGCCTCAATCGGCTTCACATCGAGATCTGCAAACAGCTTCTGTATCTGTCTGTAAATGCCCGTCACACCCTTCGTGAAGGCATCCTCCATGTCCTCCTCCTGAACCGTACCGAGCGCCCGCTCAAAGTTGTCGTACACGGGAAGCAGCTTCTCAATGACATCCTTTGCGCCAAACTCGAACATCTGGGATTTTTCCTTTTCTGTCCGCTTCCGGAAGTTATCAAACTCCGCATAGAGCCGGGTGTACTTGTCCTTCCATTCGGCAAGCTCCGCCGCGTGCTTCTCTTTTATGCTCTGCAGCTTGAGGTCCTCTGTCTCCCCGGCCTTGTCCGCATCTATGGCGCCGCCGGCATTTTCCTCTGCTGCCTCTGTATTTTCTGCAGCTTCTGTTTCTGCTTCCTCCGGGATCTGCTCCTCAGAGGTCCTCTTCATCTCTTCTTCGTTCAAGTCCTCTCGCTCCTCTCTATATCACTTAAAAGCCTGATCCATCTCATTCATCAGTCTTGACAGAATGCCCAGAACCTTTTCGTAATCCATCCGCTTCGGGCCGATCACGCCGATGGTTCCCTTCATTCCGTTGCCCAGCTGGTAATTGGCTGTCACCACCGAGCAGTCCGACATATTCTGCAGCGGCGATTCCTCACCGATGTAAACCTGTATCTGCTTCTGCGAATTCTCCACATCCTGCACCAGATCAATGAGCTCATCCTTCTGCTCCAGCGCCGAGATCAGCTTGGACGCATTGTCCGTGTCCGTCAGCTCCGGATACTTGAAAATGTTGGTGGCGCCGGAGGTATAGATCTTCAGGTCGCGCTTGGCGTAGTCCAGTGTGGCGATGATCGCCTCCATAATGGCACGCAGCGTATTTCGGTAAGCAGAGCGCGCATAGATCTGTGCGCAGCGTCCTTCGGTAATGTCTTCGGCATACAAGCCGGCCAGCTCATCATTCAGTATCAGGTTCAGTGAAAGAATCGTGTTGAAGTCCAGCTCCTCCGTTCCGTCCAGCGAGACGGTTGCGGTCTTGACGACATTTCCCTCCATCATGATCACCAGAAGAAGCTTCTGTACATCCACGATCGAGGTCTGCACAAACTTGATCTTGTTCCGGTGCATCGTGGGACCGGATACCATCGCCGCGTAATTGGTGTCTGCTGCCACGGTTCGTGCCAGCTGCTTCAGCGTGTTCTCCAGACGGTCCACCCGCTCAAACATACTGCTCCGCACAGCCTCCAGCTCATCATTGTGACTGGCCATCAGCTGATCCACATAGAAGCGGTAGCCCTTGTCCGTGGGAATCCGTCCTGCCGAGGTATGGGGCTGAATGATGTAGCCCATCTCCTCCAGATCGCTCATCTCGTTTCGAATGGTGGCAGAGCTCAGATTCAAGCCGGAAAACTTACTGATGGTTCTTGACCCCACCGGCTCGCTGGTCTCCAGGTAGTTCTTGATGATCGTTGTCAGTATCACGACCTTTCGATTGTCCAGCTCCATCCTTGTCCGCCTCCTTCTTCGGAAGCACTTCTGCTTCCTTTTTGATTGTTAGCACTCAAAATATCGGAGTGCTAACATCTATTAGGTATAATACTCTCGGTCAAAAATACTGTCAAGAGATTTTTTGTGCCGGACAGGACTGACTTGCGCCGGAAGCCCGTACCTGCCTTCCGGCAGAAAATATCCAGGGAACCGCGGATTAAAGCAGCATTTCCCTGAAATAACGAAATGGAGTCCGCACAGCGCGAACCCCATTCCATAAAAATACCTGTAACTGTTTACTTGTTTTCTTTCGGCACGGCCAGATACACATCTGCATGCACCGCACCGTCTCTTGTCACATTCACAGCTTCTTCCCGCGTATCGAAAAAGATATCAATCATCTTTCCCTTTACGCCGCTGCCGATATCCTCCACCGTATAGACTGTCTTTCCGATCAGAATCTTTGTTCCGATGGGAAGCACCGTCCGATCTGCCGACACTGTATGGTTGGCCTGCGGCTTCACACCGGAATAGGTGATGCCGTCTCCGTAATAGCCTACGATCTGGAAGCTGCCCAGCAGCTCGCCCTTCTCATACTGCGTCGATTCTTCTGTTTCCACGGTACCGAAACCCCTGTTGTCTGTCTTTGCTGCACTTTCCGGATCTGCCGCGCTCTCTACCGCCTGCTTCACATCTGCCTCCGTCTTCGTTTCCGAAGCAGTCTGCAGACCTTCGCTCTTAAACTGAATCTGCTGTCCGTCCCGGAAGGCCGGTCCCTGCTCCGCCGCCAGAACACTGAAGCTCGGTACAGAAAGCAGGCACAGAAGACACAGAAGAGCTGCCGCGCAATACACGCTCATCTTCTTTAAGTTCATAAAATACTCTCCTTTACCATGCCACCTTAAATCATTGTCATGGAAAAGTCAAATTACGTTTTTATGAAGAAACATGCGTTTCAATTCGTCAGCAGGAGCTCCACAGCCATCCGATCCGACAGATTTCCGCTCTTAATGGCCGTATCATAGTCGAGACAGCGGCGGATGTATCGAAGAAGACTCTCCCTTGTATAATGCTTTGCCTGCTCAAGAAGCTTTGCAGCCGCCCAGGGGCTGACACCCACATAAGCCGCGCTTTCCTGCCGGCTCACGCCCTTCTGCAGACATTCCTTTGCCAGCAGCAGCTGATTAAAATTCCGCCGCATCAGCGCCAGCAGCTTCATGGGGGCCTCCTGCCGCTGCAGAAGATCCCGGTAGCAGCGCATGGCCCTTTCCGTATTGCCGAGACTCAGCTCCGTGATCATGTCAAAAACGCGATCCTCCACATTCTGGGTACAGATCGTTTCCACATCCGCGTCTTCAATCACCTCACGCTCTCCCGTATAGGCAATAAGCTTCTCCATCTCACTCAGGATGTTGTCCATGCTGCTGCCGGTTTTCCGCAGAAAGCTCTCCATAGTCGAAGCGCGGATTTTCTTTCCTGCCTTCATGAGATAACGGGCCGCCCAGGCGGACAGCTGCTTCTCATCCTGCTCGCCAAGCTCGCAGGCAAAGCCCTGACTGCTCACCAGCTTGTAGAGCTTGTTCCGCTTATCGATCTCCTCCTCAATAAACATGAGATGACTGGACACCGGCAGCTTCGGAAGGTATGTCAGCAGCCGCTCCGGCGGCGTCCTTTTGAACCAGCCCGAGCCGCTGATCAGCACCAGCCGGTGCTCTGCGAAGAACGGCATGGTCTCCAATGCATCGATCAGCGTATCCAGATCCGGCGCACCGTCAAAGACCTGATAGTTCATGCCGTCCTCGCCGCCGATGGCCCGGCGGAACATCTTCTTATAAGAAGATTTCAGATATTCCTCCGTGCCGTAAAGAAGATACACCGGCCGGTAATTCCCGCTCTTGAGATCGTTGTTCAGCTCAAGATAGCGTGTTTTCTCTTCATTTTTTTTCTGATAGCTTCCCGCCATACTCAGCCCTTCATGCGCCTGTTCACCTGATCGAAGTCCGCCGTCACCGCAGAATTCGGCGCCGGTGTCAGATAGCTCACCAGCAGATTCACCAGGATGGCCAGCACAAAGGCCGGCAGCAGCTCATAGATATTCCAGATGCCGCCCATGGGCCGCACAAGATATTTCCATACAAATACCATGATGCCGCCGGAGAGCATGCCGCAGAGCGCACCGTAGAAATTCGAGCGGCGGCAGAACAGCGCCATCAGCACCACCGGTCCGAAGGAGGCGCCGAAGCCGGCCCAGGCAAAGGATACGATCTGGAAAACCGAGCTGTCCGGATTCCAGGCGATGAACATAGCCACAATGGCAATGATCAGCAGGCTTGCCCGCGCGATATACATGGTTTTCTTCTCATCCATCTCCAGCCGCAGAACGTTATGGATAATGTCGTTGGCAATCGATGAGGATGAAGCCAGAAGCTGTGAATCCGCCGTAGACATGGTGGAGGCCAGAATGCCCGACAGTACCACACCGGCGATCAGCGCCGGCACGAAGCCGAAGGAGGCCAGGCTGTTGGCAATCTGCACAATGATGGTTTCCGACTGTGAACCGACCAGTGCGTCCAGTGCGCCGGCCCTCGTCATGCCGAGACCCACCATGCCGATGAAGATGGCCACACCCATGGAAAGCACCACCCATACGGAGGCAATCCGGCGGGACAGCGTCAGCTTCTGCTCATCCTCCACGGCCATGAAGCGGAGCAGGATATGCGGCATGCCGAAGTAGCCGAGGCCCCAGGCCAGTGTAGACACGATGGTCAGTGCATTGTAGGGATTGGCCGCGCCGCTGATCGGATCATGGCTCGCCAGCATGCTGAAATAGCCGCTGAGGCTTGAGGCATTCTGCAGCACCACTGCCGCGCCGCCGGCCTGAGAGACGCCGAAGATCAGCACGATCAGCAGTGCCAAAGACATGACAATACTCTGAATGAAGTCTGTGGTGCTGGCTGCCAGGAAGCCGCCCAGTGAGGTGTAGCCCACGATGACAAAGGCACTGGCGATCATCGTCACATGATAATCCAGTCCGAAGAGACTGGCAAAGAGCTTGCCGCAGGCCGCAAAGCCGGAGCCGGTATACGGAATAAAGAAGATAACGATCTCAATGGCAGCCACCAGTGTCAGGAGCCGCTTCTGATCGTTGTAGCGGTTCGAGAAAAATTCCGGTATCGTGATGGAATTGTTCACCTCTGAATAGATGCGGATGCGGCGCGCCACCACAAGCCAGTTCAGATACGTACCGATGCCGAGACCGATGGCCGTCCAGCCCGGATCCGCAATACCGCTGAGATAGGCAAGACCCGGCAGTCCCATCAGGAGCCAGGAGGACATGTCCGAAGCCTCCGCACTCATGGCTGTCACAAACGGGCCCAGCTTTCTGCCGCCCAGATAAAAGTCACCGGCACTGCCTGTCCGGTCCGCTGTTTTGAAGCCAATGAACAGCATCCCCAGAAGATACAGGAGCATGGCCAGCAGCATTCCTATTTTTGCAATCGTCATAATTTTCTCCCCCTCTTACTTTAACGCTTTACTCAGTAAAATTATTCCATATCATACCGCGTCTCCGGCATCTATGCAAGTAGGTTTCTGTCGTCCGGAACCGCCCTTGCTTGTATAAATTGCTGTGCTGTGCTAAAGTATCGGGAGAAAACCCATGTTTGAATAAGAAGTAAGAAGAAAGTAAGCTTTGCTATATGACACAAGGTATCCTGGATCCGGCTGACAAGAAGCAGCTGGAAATCTACATTCACATCCCCTTCTGCGCTTCGAAGTGCAGCTACTGCGACTTCCTGTCCTTTCCGGCGAAGCCGCCCCGGCAGGCTGATTATGTACAGCAGCTCTGCGCGGAAATCCGTGCCTCGGCCGGTCTTGCGGCAGAATACGAGGTCAGCACCGTCTTTATCGGCGGCGGTACGCCCTCGCTGCTGGATCCGCAGCACATCACCCGTATCCTTTCCACGCTGTACGGCGCATACCGGGTGCGGAAGGATGCCGAGATCACGATCGAGGTCAATCCGGCCTCCACGCTCCGCTACAAGTTCCGAAGCTATCTGGACGCCGGCATCAACCGGCTTTCCATCGGTCTGCAGTCTGCGAACAATGCGGAGCTCCGGACCCTCGGACGGATTCATATCTTCGAGGATTTCCTGAAGTGCTATCAGTCCGCCCGCATGGAGGGCTTCCGGAACATCAACATTGATCTCATCAACGACATCCCCGGACAGACCTCCGCCTCCTGGCGGAAAACACTCCGGAACGTGCTGATGCTGAAGCCGGAGCACATCTCCATCTATAACCTGATCATTGAAGAGGGAACCCCCTTTTACAAGCTCTGCAGCAGCGGCCGGCTGCAGCTGCCCGACGAGGATACGGCAGTGGAAAATGACGTCATCACCCGGGAGCTGACCACACACTACGGCTACGAACGCTACGAGGTCAGCAACTACGCAAAGCCCGGCTTCGCCTGCCGCCACAACTACGGCTACTGGTCCGATGTGCCCTACCTCGGCTTCGGTCTCGGTGCCGCCTCCTGCCTGAACCACACCCGCTGGTCCAATCTCCGCGCGCTGCAGAGCTATCTCGAGCTGAACATGGACGCAGAGGCGGCAGTCGGCTTCCCGACCCTGCACGAGGGCGTGACCGCGCTCAGCCGCACAGCCCAGATGGAGGAATTTATGTTCCTCGGACTCCGGCGCGTTGCCGGCATCTCGGAGGTAGAGTTCACAAGCCGCTTCTCCGTGGATATCCGCTCCGTCTTCGGCCCGCAGCTTGACAGGTACTGTGCTGCCGGCTTCCTGCTGCACGAGGGCTGTCATTACCGCTTCTCTCCCCGGGGCATGGAGGTCAGCAATTCGATCCTCGCCGATTTCCTGCTAAGCGAATGATGTAATACAGGGCCTCCCGGTTAAATATCCAGGAGAGCACAAGATAGAGCAGTACGCCGGTCAGCATCTGGAGCAGCAGCATCGGCAGCGGAGAAAGCGCGAGCCTCAGCAGAAAAGCCACGCCGAGCCCCATAGCCATAGAGCATAGGGCAGACGGCAGCAGATCCACAAGCTGCTCCGACGGCCCGTAGTGAAGCAAATGCCGGTTCGGCCAGGCATTGATGACAAGACAGAGATACTCGTCCGCCACCTTCAGGATCATCATAGGCAGTATTCCCAGCGGAAGACTCACCAGCAGCAGCACAATCCCCAGCAGCTTCTTCACAATTTCCAGCTTCAGGAACAGATCCGAACGCCCCTGGGCATTCAGAAGCTGGAGATTGATGGTATGGATCGGATAAATCGCATAGCCCACACACATGAGACAGAGATAGGGCACCGCCGCAATCCACTTCTCCGTCAGAAGCAGCAGCACCAGCGGCCGCGCCACCGCAAGCATTCCCGCCATCATGGGAAATACCAGAAAGCCGGAGAGCTTCACCGAGCGCCGCGCCGCATTCTTCAGCGCGTCCCGGTCCTCCTGCAGCGCCGCATAAGCAGGCAGCATCACCGACTGAATGGCCGAGGTCAGATTGGTGGTGAGAAGCTTCGGGAACTGCTCGCCCCGGTTATACACGCCAAGCTCTGCACTCGAATACTGCTTCCCGATCACCAGCCCGTAAATGTTCTGCCAGACCGTATCGATGAGTCCGGACACCAGAATCTTCCAGCCGAAGGAAAAGAGATCCCGGATCTCCCGGAAGCTGAACTCCCGCTTCGGTACCCAGCGCACAATAAAAAAGAGCGACAGCATCAGCACAAAATAATATACCAGCTGCTGTGCCGCCATGGCCCAGACGCCGAGACCCACGAGCGCCATGCCGATGGAAATTCCGCCGGAGGCCGCCACCGCCAGCATCGTGGATTTAAAAAGCATCTGGAACTTCAGTGTCCGCGAAACAAAGGCCGTCTGAATCGAGATCACGGCACCCGGAAAAAGCACCAGTCCCATGACCCGCACCAGCGCCGTCAGTACCGGTGTCTCGTAATATGCCGCGATCCAGGGCGCCGCGAGAGACAGGAGACCGTAGCAGAGCACCGCCATCCCCATCGTCAGCCAGAAAACCGAGGAATAGTCCTCCTCCCGGATGTCCTTCTTCTGGATCAGCGCCGTCGCAAAGCCCGACTGAATGAAGGTATTCGCAATGGTGATGAAGATCATAATGAGGCTGATGGTGCCGTATTCCTCCGGACTCATGAGCCGCGCCAGCACCAGCGCCACCACAAACTGTATGCCCTGATAGCCCGTCTGCTCCAGCAGCTTCCAGAAGAGTCCGTTCAGCACTCTGCTCTTAAAATTCTTTTCTGCCATCTTAGATTTTATCCCTCATTCTTTTTGTTTAATGTCTTCCGGCTCCAGCACCGAAACGCGCCTGCAAGAACCGGTACGCGCCGGGCAGCGCCCGTTCGAAGCCGATAAAGAAGCGGTCCCGTCCGGAAAGCTCCTGCAGAAATTCCCGGTTCTCCCGCTTATAGATTTCCCGGAAATCCCGTACATTGACAGCGGTCAGAAAGCGCACCCGCGCCGCCGCCTTCTCACATTCCTGATGGAATCGTCCGCCGCTTTCCCGGTCAAAGTCCTGATAGGTCTTCGTCATAGCCTCCGCGTAGCGCTTCTGCTTTTCCCGGTAATCCCCGGACAGCTGCGTGCTGGTCCAGGAGCCGGCATGTGCAAAGCGGTAGACGCTCATTTCCCGGTCAAAATAATGGGCACTGCCGTGCGCCGCCGCAATCAGCTCCAGCGGCCGGTCGCCGACCGGACACAAAAAATAGAAGTCCGGCAGCGGATCGAGAATCTCCCGTCGGAGAAGGAAGCTGGCAAAGGGAATCCCGCCGCCGTTTCTTGCCACCAGCTCTGCACCGCTCAGGTCCCGCTCTCCGTGAAACGGCCGCATGCTGGTCCCCTTCAGAAGCTGTCCCTGCGCATCCACCACCTTCGCCGCATGGAAGCTGAATACACAGTCCGGATGCGCTTCCATGTAATCCACCTGCGTCTTAAGCTTATACGGATCACACCAGTAATCATCGCCGTCCATCACGGCAAGATATTTTCCGCTCGCCCGCGGAATGTTAAAAAGCCCTGTGATATTCACTCTTCCCAGGCTGTACTGGTTTTCCGTCCGGAGAATCGGCCGGATAATGTCCGGGTAACGCTCATGGTACTGCCGGATCACCTCCTGTGCGCCGTCAGCGGACGCATCGTCGTGCACCAGAATCTCCAAGCCGAAATTCCGCTTCTGCGACAGAATGTGCTCCAGACACTCGCCGATATAGGGCGCATGGTTATAGGTCACCACACAGACACTGACCTTGAAAGGGTATTTATCTTTTTTCATATGAACAAGCACTCTCCGATGGTGCGGTGCAGCAGATTATAGGTGAAGCCGTACCGGAGAATCGTAAGGATCTTTCCCGGCCGGCTCTGCTTCGGAATGCCGATGAAGGCCCGCAGCTGCTGCCGCTGCTTCTCCGACAGCTGTGCGCCGTACAGCTCATAAAAGCATTCCGCCTGCTGAAAAAGCGCCTGATAGACGCTTCTCGAATGGGCATCCATCTCTTCCTTTGATTTGCCGTCCTTCCGCCCGATGCCGAGGCGTCCGAGCACCTCCCCGAGCCGGCTCCCCTTCGCCGCACCTAAGACATTTCCCTGATGCTGCCGGTAAAAATAGAGCGATTTCGGCAGAAAGCGGATCCGCCCGAAGGCCGCTGCAATCAGCGCAATCCACTGGTCATGCATGACGCAGTGCGCCGGCACCTCTGTCACAAGAGACGCCAGGGCCTGATTCATGAGAATGGCACCGCCCACCACATTGTTCTGCACCAGCAGCTGCGGAAGCCGGCAGCGCTGCGGGCTCATTTTCTGGTAGTCCGCAAAGGACGGCGCGATGGGCCTGAGCTCTCCGTCCGCAAGCTCCGAATCACAGTGCACAAGCAGCGGCACAGCTTCTCCATATGCCGCCTCCATCGCCTTCATTTCCCGAAGACAGAGCCGCAGCTTCTCCGGCTTCCATACATCATCCTGATCCGACAGCATCACATAGGAAAAGTCCCGGGCATATCCCGCCGCGAACAGGCTGAGAAAATGCTTCCAGGCCGAACCGGTGGGGGCATGCGCCGGCAGCAGCGTGATCCGCTCCGGCTCAGCCGAAGACATTTCCCGCAGGATCCCGGGCGTGCCGTCCGTGGAGCCGTCATCCGAAATCAGAATGCGGAAGTCCTCCTCCGTATCCTGCGCAAGAATCGACGCAATCTGCTGCCGCAGGTAGGCTTCGCCGTTATAGGTGCATAAAAGAATACCGATCATTTTCTTACCTCAGTGCAGGATATGGAGCTTTTCTGCGGCAGCGGTTTCCAGCAGCACAATCCGCTGGAAAAGCTCTGTAAATCTCATCATGCCCTTCGTCGCGTGCAGATACTCCCGGTAATAGAAGCGCTCCGACTCCTGCCGCAGCCGCTGCTTCGGCAGCATGGAGCGGTAGGTTTTGGAAATGGTGCCGCTGTTTTCATGCGCATAATGCTGCTTCTGCAGAAGCACCGTGCGGTAGCCCGCCTGCTTCATGCGGAAGCCGAGGATATTTTCCTCGCCGTAGAGAAATACCCGCTCGTCATAGCCGCCGCAGGCCTGAAAGGCCGCCGCCGATACCATCAGCAGCGAGCCGTGCACCACATCCACCGGCACCGCCGCCCGCTTTCCGAGATAAGCCGGCCGATAGTTGATGAGTCCGCGGAAGATCCGCCGGGAAACGGGACCGCTGTTCAGCAGCTCACCAAGCCAGGGTCTCAGCGGCCAGGCGGTCTGCTGGGCGCCGTGCTGTCCGTCCTGCATGACCGCACTCGCGACCCCCAGCTTCGGCAGCGCTTCGAACTGCTGCAGCAGCGCCTTCAGCAGCGCCTCCGTGAATACAGTATCCGGATTTGCGATCAGAACGGCCTCCGCACCGCAGCAGCGGACGGCATAGCGAACGCCGGAATTGTTGCCGGCGCCGTAGCCGCCGTTTTTCCGGGTGCAGATCAGGTGTGTCCGCGGATACTGCGGCAGAGCCGCCCGCAGACGCTCCGCACTGTCGTCCGTGGAGCAGTTGTCCACGACCACAATGTCATCCAGTATCTCATAATCCCGGATGCGCCGGAGCTGCTGCTCCGTATGCTCGAAATCATTATAATTCAGAATCACTGCGCTGAGCTTCATGCTGTTCCCCTGTCTGTTTCTTTACTTCCTTGTCGTAATAGGCCTGCGATACCCGCTTCCGTACCTCCGGCAGCAGAAAGGTCGCCATATTCATGCCGTGATAGAGCTGCATATACAGCCGCTGTCCCTTCTGCCCCTTCGCACCGGCAAAGGGCGTCTGCCGGAGATAGAGC
>CAVAXR010000028.1:0-12220 GCA_963592375.1 Oribacterium sp.
TGGTTGAGCCGCCTTGGGTGATGGTACCCTTGTTTTTCACCAGCTGCAGCATCGCCCGCAGCGTCGCCTTGTAATCTACCCCGTGGTGGACCTTAAAGTTCCGATCCTCCTGCGCAATATAGGCATTCTGCAGATTCATGGAAATGTCGTTGATTTCGTCATAAACAAAATGTCCGGCGTTGACAATGCCCAGGAGTTCTCCATTGGTATCATAGATCTTCGTATCCGACAGCTTTGTCAGATCCTTCACATCCACAGAAGCCAGCTTGTCATAGGCTGTGGACTTCAGTTTGTCATACTCCGGCTTCACCACAAAAACATATCCCATGGCTGCCGCTGCCAGAAACAGCAGCAGAATCACCATAAAGATCCGCCGCAGGATACGCCAGAAGGAATGCTTCCTTTTTCTGTGTTTCTTTTTCTTGTTTCCCTCGACATCCGATACCGGTCTGTGCTCTGTCATCCTTTATCTCCTCAGCTACGGAAAAAACGGTACAGGAACCCTGCCGGTTCCTGCACCGTTCTTCTGATCTTTCTATTTTGCACCAGCAAACTTATTTTGCATAATCCACTGCTCTTGATTCACGTATAATGTTGACCTTGATCACACCCGGATACTGCATCTGATCCTGGATCTGCTTTGCAATATCGTGCGCCATGATGGTCATGTCGTCCTCAGATACCTGCTCCGGAATCACCATGACCCGTACCTCACGACCCGCCTGTACGGCAAAGGTTTTTTCCACGCCCTTATAGGAATTGGCAATGTCCTCCAGCTCCTTCAGACGGTTGGTATAGGTTTCCAGCGATTTTCTGCGGGCACCGGGACGTGCTGCGGAAATTGCATCTGCCGCAGCCACGATACAGGCAATCAGTGATGTCGGCTCTGTGCCGCCGTGATGAGATGCCACAGCATTGATCACCACCTCAGGCTCATGATACTTCTTGCAAAGGTCCACACCCAGCTGCACATGGGTTCCCTCTACCTCGTGATCAATGGCTTTGCCGATATCATGCATCAGTCCGGCACGCTTTGCCATACGCACATCCAGCCCCAGCTCTTCAGCCAGAAGACCGGAAATCTGTGCCACCTCTACGGAATGCCGCAGTGCGTTCTGTCCGAAGGAGGTTCTGAACTTCATACGGCCCAGCAGCTTCTGAAGCTCCGGATGAATTCCGTGGATGCCCACCTCGAGAACGGCAGCCTCGCCCTCCTCTTTAATGGTGTCCTCCACTTCCTTACGGCTCTTCTCCACCACCTCTTCAATTCTGGCCGGATGGATACGTCCGTCTACAATCAGCTTCTCCAGCGCAATACGGGCTACCTCACGGCGGATCGGATCAAAACCGGACAGAACTACTGCCTCCGGTGTATCATCAATGATCAGTTCCACACCGGTCAGCTGCTCCAGTGTCCGGATATTTCTGCCCTCACGGCCGATGATACGGCCCTTCATCTCATCATTCGGAAGCTGCACCACGGAAACCGTAGCCTCTGCCACCTGATCCGCCGCACAGCGCTGAATTGCCTCCACGATATACTGACGTGCGATCTTCTCGCAGTCCTCCTTGGCCCGGTTATCGTACTCATGAATCATCTTGGCCGTATCGTGCTTGATGTTTTCCTCTACCGACTTCAGAAGCTCGGATCTAGCCTGATCCTGGGTCAGTCCGGAGACACGCTCCAGCTCTGCCACCTTCTTCTGCTGCAGCTCTTCGATTTCCGCCTCACGATTGTTCAGCTTTTCCTCTGTTCTGCTGAGCTCGGCTTCCTTTCGCTCCAGAGACTGGGCTCTCTTTTCAGACTGCTCATCCCGCTTCAGCATTCGCTTTTCAATGTCCGAAACTTCACGTCTTCGATCCTTGATCTCACGATCCAGATCATTCTTGGCCTTTACGACCTCTTCCTTCGTTTCTAAAAGCTTTTCTCTCTTCTTGTCTTCAGCCGTTCTGATGGCATCATCAATAATCTCTCTGGACTTTTCCTCAGCCGTACCGATCTTCTTCGCATAATCGGCCTTCTCCTTATTGCGTCCCGCAACGAACATGATGACACCAGCGACCACGGCAGCCACAATGATGGCTACAATCGTCACAATGGTACCTCCTTCGATATAAACTTGTTAATATTGTACAAATATGTCCAGTGTTTAATTCATATTTATAATCTACATTAACTCAGCTTTTTCATTTTATAAAAAATCAATATCCATGTCAACAAAGGAGTGTACTCATCTTGCATCCAGCCAGGAAACCGCAGCCTGCGCTGCCGCCGCACCGTCTCCGACCGCCGTTGTCAGCTGCCGCACCGTTTTTGTCCGGCAGTCTCCCGCCGTGAAAATGCCTTCGATGCCGGTTGCGCAGTCCTCGCCGGCGATAATATATCCGCTGCTGTCCAGCTGCAGCAGAGCGGAAAAAGCCCCCGTATCCGGCACCTGCCCGACTGCCACAAACAGTCCCTGTACAGGGAGCGCCCACTCGCGGCCGTTCTCTGTGTCACGAAGCCTAAGTCCCGTCAGTCCGGCAGCGTCCTCCTGAAGTCCGGAAATCACTGCATTCAGCACAAGCTGTATATTTTCCCGCTTCCGCACAGCCTCCAGCAGCTTAGCCGCACCGCGGAAGCCCTCTCTCCGATGAATCAGGTATACACGCTCGCAAAGATTCGAAAGATAAAGCGCATCCTCCAGGGCCGTATTGCCGCCGCCGTTTACCGCAACGATCTGACTGCGGAAGAACATACCGTCACAGGCCGCACAATAGGAAACGCCTCTGCCAAGCAGTGCGTCTTCCGACGGAAGTGCAAGCTTCCGGCTGCGGGCGCCGACGGCGAGAATCACCGTTCCCGCGGTGTACACGGCTTTCGTTGTACGCAGCTGCTTTCCGGTATCCGCGTCCGTAATCTCCAGCACCTCTTCAAAACGAACCTCCGCTCCCAGCCCGCAGGCCTGCTGATACAGCGCTTCCGCAAAGGCATAGCCGGAAATACCCGGCAGCCCCGGATAATTGTCGATTTCCGGCGTATTCACAATCTGCCCGCCATAGCTTCCCTTTTCCAGCACCAGCACGGATTTTCCGGCCCGCATGCCGTAAATCGCTGCCGTGAGACCGGCCGGTCCTGCACCGACGATAATGATGTCATACATGATTCTGTCCTGCTGCCTTTCCTGCATAAATCCCTGCTTCCGTAAACACTTCGATTTATTTCAGCAGCTCCAGCACCTGCTCCTTCGGAATAAATCCGGTGGACTGTCTGCTGATCTCGCCGTTTCGGAAAACGATCAGTGTAGGGATCGCCCGCACTCCGTAGCGCACCAGAAGAGACGGCTCTGCATCTGCATCCACAGAATACACCTTGAAGCCCTCGGCCTCCCTTGCGATCTCAGCAATAATCGGTGCCAGCATCTTGCAGGGGCCGCACCAGTCCGCCCAAAAATCCACCAGTACCGGCACCTCTGAATTCAGTACCTTCTCCTCAAACTCCGCTGTTGTTACCTTTTCTGCTGCCATATATCTTTCCTTCCTTCTATTCTTCTATTATCTAACTACCAAAAAAGGCCTATGGTCTTCTTCGGCATTCCTTTGTCTGCATTGTCAATGACTGCGTCTGCCGCACCGTAGCTGCACTACGCCTCCTCCAGAGCAAGCGCCAGGGCTCTGCTGCAGAGGCTGTAGGAAAATCCCCGGCGCATAAGACTCTGCAGCAGCTTCTGCCGTTCCTCCCGGCCGAGCTCCGCAACACTGCCTCTGTGCTTCTTCTGAAGCAGCTGCTGCACAGCTGCCAGCTCACGTCTCTCCGCTGTCTCTCCGTCTGCACGATAATCCGCAATGGCTTCCTCGGCATCCCTTCTCGAAATCCCGCGCTGATACAGCTTCTGCCGGATCTCCGAAAGAGACTTGCTGTCTGCATACCGCTGGATCATGCGGTCTGCAAACCGCCGGTCATCCAGATAATCATACCGCTTCAGAAACGCCATCGTTTCATCAATGATATCTTCCGTATATTTCCCGGAGGCCCGGAGCTTCTCACGAAGCCGGGCCTCCGTTTTTTCAGAATCCGTAATCAGGTAGAGACAGCGCTCACGGCACCGCCGAAGCAGTTTTTGACGCTGTTCCGCACTTTTCTGCGCCGCAGTCTCCGAATCTGACATATCCGATGCCGCTTCGATTTCCGATGCAGCCTCATAAATGCCGAAATCTCTTCTGAAATCCTCTATGCTCTTCATGCCTTACGCAAAATCCTCTGTATCCGCAGCAGCTTCCTCTGTCGGCGCTGCCGGCTCCTCTGCAGAAAGCGGTACCGGTGATGCCACGGAAGCCATCGTCATGCTGTCTGCCGGAAGTCCGTACTTCTCCCGCACCTGATTTTCAATCTCCAGCAGCACCTCCGGATTCTGCTTCAGATACTCCTTCGCATTCTCCCGGCCCTGTCCGATCTTGCTGCCCTTGTAAGCAAACCAGGCACCGCTTTTCTCCACAATGTTCTCCTCTGTGGCCAGATCCAGCACATCGCCTTCCTTGGAAATACCGCTTCCGAAGGTAATATCAAACTCACACTGCTTGAAGGGCGGTGCGATCTTGTTCTTGACTACCTTCACACGGACACGGTTTCCGGACGCGTCGCCATTGGTCTTCAGCGTCTCGATACGACGGATATCCAGACGTACAGAGGCATAGAACTTCAAAGCCCGTCCGCCGGTGGTGGTCTCCGGATTTCCGAACATCACGCCCACCTTCTCACGAAGCTGATTGATGAAGATCAGAATGCAGTTGGACTTGGAAATGATGGAAGTCAGCTTACGCAGCGCCTGTGACATAAGCCGCGCCTGCAGACCCACATGGGAATCTCCCATTTCACCGTCGATCTCTGCCTTCGGCACCAGCGCCGCCACAGAGTCAATAACCAGAATATCGATTGCGCCGGAACGCACCATGGTTTCCGCAATCTCCAGTGCCTGCTCACCGGAATCCGGCTGTGAGATGTAGAGATTGTCGATATCCACACCGATATTCTCCGCGTAACGCGGGTCCAGGGCATGCTCCGCGTCGATAAAGCCGGCAATGCCGCCGCGCTTCTGCACCTCTGCCACCGCATGCAGGGCCAGTGTAGTCTTACCGGAGGACTCCGGACCGTAGATCTCAATGATACGTCCCTTCGGGAAGCCGCCGGCGCCCAGCGCAATGTCCAGCGACAATGAGCCGGTCGTTACCGTCTCGATATTCATATTCAGCTTGGATTCACCCAGCTTCATGATCGAGCCCTTGCCGAAATCCTTCTCAATTTTGGACAACGCCACATCCAGAGCCTTCATTTTCTCATCATGATCCTGAATTGCGCTGACCGGTGCCTTTGATGCTGCCTTTGCTGCCATCTTTATTCTCCTGTTTCTGTATAAAATCCGTGCTTTCCCCACGTAGTTTCAAACCCATGTTCATTCTAACGGCAAACATACGTTACGTCAAGCATTAGTTCTCTTATTTAGAAAAATTTCAGAAAAATTATTCGGGGAAATCGGGCGAACGCCCATCAGATATTATGATTATATACCATGCATCAATTTTTGTATATATTTTTCACAGGAAAGAAATTCAAAAATCACGCTAGTTCATCAGCTACACAGTTACCCACGACTTACCGTATGCATCTGTAAATCCCGGCAAACAAACCACACAGAACCCCCGGCAAGGGAGCAGCAAGGCTTGCGAGTTGAAAGAACCATGCGCGGGAACGCTGTCCACACCTGGACAGCTCCCGCGCATTGTACTTTCAACCGAGTGGGCCGCTGCTTCCCCTGCAGGGGGTTCGTTATTCTTCCACTTTCCCGGACATCTCCCACACTGTACTTTCAACCGAGTGGGCCGCTGCTTCCCCTGCAGGGGGCATTACTCTATGATTCCAGCGTCATCACGCCCTTTTCCACCGCCATCTTGTATTCAAATACCGCCTGGCTGTATCCCATCTTTGCAGTCTCGACTGCATTTTCCTTATTAAGATAATCCAGCTGCAGCCCGTCGTACTCCGCGCGTCCCACAAGCCCTACACTGTCCATACGGTCCGCCCGCTCCTTCTTCGCCTTCGCAAGCTCCGCCGAGGTCTTCGCCGCCTCATACTCCGCCTGCTTCTGCTTCACATTTTCGAGAAGCGATGTCATGGCAATGCGAATTTCCTGCTCTGTCGAGGCCAGACTGATCTCCCGGTTATCCCAGGTCGTCGGATCCTTGTCCTGAATCCGGGAGGCTGCTCCGTACTGCGCATTCTGCTGCATGGCCGCCTGAATATCCGTCTCCAGATGCCGTCCGGCCGCAAAATCCGGCGCATAGTCCGGAAGCGCGCCGAAGCTCACATTCTGATAGCTTGCCGTGCTCCAGCCAAGCCCGGTCCCGATGGTCCGCTTCACCGTGTCCAGGGCATTTTCAATCTTTTCAAGATTGATCTTCGCCCCGTTCAGATTCAGAAGTGCAGCCTGCACATCTGCCGCCGTTGCGGCCCCGCTCGCCTGCTGCTTCTGCGCCTTTTCATAAGAAGCCTGATACATGGCAGCCTGCTGATTCAGCAGCTTCTGATTCAGCTCCAGTCCCTTATAAGTATAAATCGCCGACTGATAGCCATAGGTCATCTGCTTTTTTGCAGAATAGTAGCCGGACTGAATACCGGAAACAATCTTCTCCTTCGTTTTAGCAAAGTTTGTTCCGCTGCCGCCGGTGGCGTTCTCGTCCCAGTAGGCAGAGATCTGGTTCAGCGCCAGCTTCCGTTCCTTCTTCAAGGCCTTGATCTGCTCATTCAGCTGCTGCCGCACGGCGCTGTCCGTGCTCTCGTCCCGCATAGCCTTCAGCTCGTCAATGCCGGTATCAAAGCTGTCCATTGTTTCCTGATAGCTGTCCTGCAGTGCGCCGTAGACCTCGTCAAAGGAGGACGTCATGTTTTCAATGCTGTTCGCCTGCATCTTCGCAAGGACGCTGTAGTTTTCCACCAGCGCCCCTACCTCTTCGAATTCGACCACATTGTCCTGAAGGTTCCAACCGCCTTCCGCCGCATAGACCGGCACCGCCGCGCCGAAGACATTTCCCGAAAGGACAAGTGCGGAAAGAGCCGCAATTCCGGCCCGCTTCCATGTATTTCTGTTTAATGTCTGCATCTCTGCTTCCTCACCCGCGCCTTAGCTCTGATCCGCCGTTGCCAGACCATTCACCGCCGCGAGATAATCATAATAGGCCGCTGCCAGGCTGTATTCCGAAATCTTTGTGGCCAGGGCAGCCGTGTCTGCCGCATACTGCGCATTTTCGAGATCCCGGGCACTGGCACTGCCGACACTGTAATTCCGCTGCACCTTTGCCAGCGTGCTCTCGGTATTGGACTGTGAGAGCTGCGCCTGGGCAAGGGCATTCTGCGCCTGCCGGAGACTCTGAGAGCGGGAAATCATGTCGGAACGCACCGCCTGCTTCTCATTCTCGATGGTTGTCGTCAATGACGCAACCGAAGAATCGGCCTCGGAAACCGCGAGCTTCCGCTCATTGATCGCAATGCTGTAGTTGTTCTGCAGAGCGGTCTGCGTATCCGCCGCCAGATCGACAGCATTCAGCTGCTCCTCCGTGGGCATCGGCACGCTGCAGAGCACAGGATTGTCATTATACTTCCAGCCGAGATTCACGCGGATCAGCTGCAGTGTTTTGTTGAGTGATGCCGTATCGCTCTGCACCGTCAGCTGTGCCTGCTCCGCCGTTTCCTTCGCAGCCAGCGTATCCAGTGCCGTGGCGCTGCCCACCGTCTGCTTCCGCTCTGCGGTCTCATAGAGCTTCTGACTGTGCTCTGCCGTCAGCTCATCGCTCTGCTTCTGAAGCTCCGCAGAATAATAATTGATGATGGACTTCCGGATCGTTTCGGTCACGGTCAGCTCTGTCTTACTGATGGTCAGCTTCGCGGCTTCCCGGTCGGTGGACTGCTCCGAGCTGTCCACTGTCGTCTGCGACGAGCTTACCTGCTGCTGCATGGCGGCCAGCGCCTCCTGCAGAGCATTCCCGTCTGCTCTTTCCACCGAATCCGCATAATTCTCATCAATGGCCTCCAGTGCCTCTTCGTAATCGATATTGTAGGCACCGTTATGATCCTGCTGCCGGAAAGTGATCCAGGCATTGGACACCGTCGGATTGTACTCATGCACCAGAGCCTGCAGCTCGTCCCACTCAATCGTATTGTCGCGAAGCTTCGCCCATTCCTCTGCAGTGCGCTCCCGGTCGAAGGACGCCTGATGCGGCGTGACGGAGACATTTGCACTGATGGCCGCCAGCGCCTCTGTATTTCCGGCGAGCAGCAGCGCAAGGGCTGCCGCTCCGGTTTTCTTCCAAAACTTAGTCATAGCTTTCTCCTTCGGAATAATACCACTCCTCGCGGAAGGTTTTCTCATCGCCGAGCCGGCGCTCTACCTCTGCTTTGGCATCCTTTCCCTGCATATAGCCGGGATTCGGAATGTCCTTCCGGATGTTCTGCTTTTTCCGGCTCATCAGCTCATAGTATACCGGCAGCATCAGCAGTGCGAGGATCGTGGAGGCCGTCAGACCGCCCACATCCACCAGTGCAAAGCCACTCATCATTTCGCCGTTGTCACCGATACCGATGGCCATCGGCACCATGGATACCACGGTGGTCAGCGTGGTCATCAGGATCGGGCGGAGACGGGTCGCACCGGCCTCGATCAGTGCCTTATTCAGCGGCATTTCTTCCTTATACTGGTTCACGGTGTCCACATACAGAATACCGTTGTTTACAACCGTTCCGACGAGCATCAGGAAGCCCAGCAGCGATACCATGGAAATAGAAGAATCGCACAGCCAGAGGAGACCGAAGGAACCGATCAGGGAGAACGGAATGGTGGTCATCACCATGAAGCTGTAGCGCATGGACTCGAACTGTGCCGCCATGACCACAAATACCAGGAAGATGGCAATGGAAATCGCCATTCCCAGAGAGCTGAACTCCTCGTTCATCTGGGTGGTCATTGTGCTGGCCGCCTTTTCCACATCATCATTCAGGTAACGGCTCACAACCTCTCTGTCGATATCAGCCTGTGCCGTCTGAGAAGCCGCATCGGTATAGCTTGCCGAGATCGTTGCCTGATACTTACGGTCCACACGGGTAATGCTGGCGGGTGAATCCTCAAACACGATATCGGCCACATTGTCCAGCTTCACGCTGGTGCCGGCCGCCGTGGTCAGCATGATGTTCTTTACCTTTTCCAGACTGTCATAGTCACCGTCCGGGTACTCTACCATCACGGAAACGCTCTGACCGTCCACCTCCATGGTCATCGCCTCCTTGCCGGACAGCATCATATTTACGGTCTGTCCCACCTGCACCGGTGCCAGCCCCTCGGCTGCCGCCTTGATGGGGTCCACCTTGATCTTCACGAGCGGCGCGGCGTTTTCCAGACTGGAGTGCACTGCCGTCACATCCGCTCTTGCCTGCAGCTCGGAAACGATGGCATCGCTGGCCTCCTTCAGCTTGTCATAATCGGCCGCCTGCAGGATGGACTCATAGGTCTTCTGATCGCTGGACATAGAGGACATCATGCTGGAGGTATCGACTGTGATCACCGCATTGGGCGTGCCGTCGAGCGCCTTCCGCCAGAGATCCGCCTTCTCCGAGGTCTCCATGGAACGGTCATCCTTGAGGTAGACCGTCACGGTAGAAGCGCCGCCGCTGTACATGGCCATCAGTCCCGAACCGCCGCTCTGTACCATATACCGGTCCGTGTCCTCGTCGGCCGCCACCATACTTTCGATATCCGTCAGAATCTTATCAACCTCCTCGATCTTCAGGTTCGGACGGGTCTCTACGGAAATGCTGACGGTGCCCTCATCTGTCTGCGGCATCAGCTCCACATTGACATGCGCTGCCATCACGAAGGAAAGCACCAGCAGCAGCACAGTGGTCAGCATCACGAGCTTCTTCCGCTTCAGCAGCTTTTCCATAATGCTGCGGTAGGCATTCTGCATGGCACGAACGCCCTTGTAGGCAGGTGCCTTGGTATTCTCCTTCGGCTTATAGTAAACGTAGCAGAGCGGCACAATGGAAATGGCCGAAATCAGGGATGCCACCATACAGAATACGATGGTAAAGCCCAGCGGAGCAAAGAACTGTCCAGAAAGACCGTTCATGAAGCCCAGCGGAATAAATACCACGCAGGTGGTCACCGTGGAGCCGAATACCGAGCCGCCGACGGTCCGGATGGAATCAATCGCAGCCTCCCGGCGGGTCTTGCCGTTGGCCGTCGTATAGCGGTCCATGGCACGGAAGCAGGCCTCCAGTACAACGGTGGAGTTGTCCACCATCATGCCGACGCCCAGCACCAGCGCCGACATCGTGATCATATTGAGGGAGTAGTCCATCGCCCACATGAACACCAGCGCACCCAGAATGGAAATCGGGATGGAGGTGCCGACAATGAGAGAGGCCTTCCAGTCTCCGAAGAAAATGTAGATGATGGCCATGGAAATGATGATAGCCATGATCATGGTTTCAAACACACTGGAAAGCGAGCTGAGGATGGTATCCGCGCTGTCATAGATCACCACAATTTCGAGCTCCGGATCATTGGCCTGCAGCTTCTCGATCTGCTTCTGCACCTGATTGGACAGATTCACCGCAGAATCATCCTGCACCTTTGTGATGCTCATGGTAACCGTATCGTTTCCATTATAACGGCCGATGGCAGATTTCTCTTCCAGTGCCGTACTGATGTCTGCAATGTCCTTCAGATAGATCGTATTGCCGTTTCCGGTAATGATCGGAAGACTCTTCAGGCTCTCCACATCATCATAGCTCACACCCGTGGTGACCGAGAGGTCCTGGGATCCTACGCCGGTGCTGCCGGCCGGGTAACTGAAATCCGCGCTGCTCATCGCCGAAACCACGGAATTCATCGTGAGGTGATACTGGTTCAGCTTGTCTGCCCGAAGCTGTATCCGGACATACTGGGCCTGACCGCCGCTGGACGAGATCGACGCCACCGAAGACAGCTTCTCAAACTCCGGCTTGATGTCATTCTCCACGTAGTTATACATGTTTTCCTGGGACGGATTGTTGATGGCCAGCGACATGGAGGGCTGCTCATTGATGTTCATCTCCATGAAGGAGGGATCATCGGCATCATCCGGCAGGGAGGATTTCAGAGAATCCACCTTTTTCATCAGCTCATCATAGGCCTCGTCCATGTCTGTACCGTAGTTATAACGGATCATGACGAGGGAATAGTTCTCACTGGAGGTTGACGTAATGGTGTCCACATTGGACAGCACCGATACACCGTCCTCGATGGGCTTTGTCACCAGCTCCTTCACATCCTCCGGCGATGCGCCCCCATAGGTGGTGCTGATGATCATCATCGGATAGTCCATCTCGCTCATCAGCTCCAGCTTCGAGTTCATCAGGGACATGCCGCCGAAGAAAACGAGGCAGAGTATGCAGAGGAAGGTGGTCACCGGCCTCCGCAGGACAAATTTCGTTATTTTTTCCATGATATTTCTGCCTCCGGTTTATGCTGCACTGCTCTCAGTCTCCGGGGAAGCCGCGGCCTCCGAGGCGCCGACATTTGCCAGTCTCACACCGGCACCATCATAGAGCTCGTTGGTCCAGCTGTTCACAACCTCATCCGAGGCATTGAGCCCGTCCAGCACCTGCGCGTTCTCCTCATTCTGAATGCCCAGCGTCACCTCCTGCTTGTGCACGAGACCATCCGCATAAACATACACATAGGGGTTTCCGTTGGAATAGTAAAGGCAGTCAAGAGGAATCAGACTGGTATTCTCCGCGTGCTCATTCACCACAGTGAGCTTTGCCGAGCTGCCGTCTGCCAGGGTCTCCGCATCTGCCAGCGTCGCCTTCACCGGGAAAAGTCCCGTCTGCGCATTCACCACCTGACCTACGTCCGTGATCGTGCCCTCATAGCTGCCGCCGTTTTTCTCCACGGTTACACTCTCACCCGCCGCAAGGTTCTCCATCACATCCTCGGTCACATTGAAGCTCAGCGTCTTTGCACCCGTACCGGTCAGAATGCAGAGCTGGGACTGCTGGGACACCATGGCATTGATCGTTATGTCCTTGTTCTGAATCGTACCGTCTGCCGGTGCTGTCACCGTGGCAAACTCCACCTGCGTATCATAATTCAGCTTCGCACTGGCTGCCTGGGCCTTGGCAGCATCCGCCTGGGCCTTCGTGGACTCGTAGTCC
>CAVAXR010000029.1:0-12219 GCA_963592375.1 Oribacterium sp.
CATCTGCCGGAATGCCCATAGATACCTCGATCCTCAGCGGCTCTGTCCCGCTGGTATCCGGTTTGCTGGTGCTGATCACGCAGCCATTGTACACTGTATCCGAATAGCTGTATTCTACAGTATAGGAAATGTTTCTCTCCTTCAGCTCCTTTTCCAGATCCTCAAAGCGCGTGGCATGAAGGGTATCCAGCTCCTCCGGCTTCGAAGCATCATAGAAGGTAAGGGTAGCAGCGCCCTTTGAGACGGTGACCGGAATGGTATCCCCCGCTGTGTAGCTGCCGTCCGGGTAGCTGATAATGAATCCCTCATTGTAGCGGTCTGAATATTCCGCCGCACTTGTCTCCACCTGAATATCATAATCCGAGAGATATGCCTCCGCCTCGTCAACGGTTTTTCCGATGATATTGGGCAGCATGGTTTCAAGCCCGGATATGGTAATGCTTACCTGCGCAGACTCCTCCGCGGACGTCGACGCGGCAGACGTGCCGACAGCATTTTCCTGATGGAATAAGCGCGCAAGACGCGTACCGGCCAGCGCCAGCAGAATTACGATCACGGCAACACAGCCCGCTGCAATGAAGCGATACATCTTCGACATGCTTTCATCCAGCTCCTGCCGGCTCATGTCCTTATTGTTTCTGTTCAGCAGCTTCTCCAGGGCATTGTCCACCGGGGACTTGGCATGCTCCCGAATGGCCTCCATCTCCTTCCGGGAAAGTGCGCGGGTTTCCCCAAGTCCGTCGGAAACGGCCGTCATAAAGCTGCCGCTGGGATCCTCCAGCGTGCGCCGCAGATCCTCTCCCAGCTCGCCGATATGCTGATACCGGCCGGCAGACTTCTTCTGCATGCATTTATAAACCGCCATATCCAGCGCCGGATAAACCGCAGGCACCTGTTCACGGACATGCGGCACCTCATTTTCCAGATGAGAAAACACAACGGCCACCGAGGTATCCCCGTCATAGGGCACCTTGCCCGTCAGCATTTCGTAGATCGTACAGCCCAGAGAATAGATGTCCGAGCGTTCGTCGGATATGCCGGAGCGCGCCTGCTCCGGGGAAATGTAATGCACCGAGCCCATAACAGTGGCATTTACCGTCTGCTGCGTCGCCGCCCGTGCAATACCGAAGTCTGCCACCTTTACGACACCGTCCTCACCGACGATCATGTTCTGCGGCTTGATATCCCGATGCACGATGCCCATTTTATGGGCCTGCTCCATGCCGTCGATGACCTGCAGGGCAATGCCGATGGTCTCCCGGTTGTTGAGCTTTCCCTTCCGCTGAATGTAGTTCTTCAGCGTGATGCCGGAGACAAGCTCCATGACGATATAGTGCAGCCGCTGTTCCTCATCGTCCACAACGTCGTAGGCCGCCACGACATTCGGATGATTCAGCTTGGCTGCCGCCTGTGCCTCATTCTGGAACTTCCGGATGAATTCCGCATCATCGCAGTATTCCTCCTTCAGCACCTTAATGGCTACCTCCCGCCCCATCTTCCGGTCCAGTGCACGATACACATAGCTCATGCCGCCCTGGCCGATCATGGATTCGATTTCATACCGCTCGTTCAATATCAGTCCGTCCTGCAGTATCATGCCTTAACCTCCTTTCCGAAGGGGTCCAGCAGGATCACGCCAATGTTGTCCCTGCCGCCGTTCAGATTTGCCATATCCACCAGTGCCTGCACCCTGGCCTGCACCGGTGCCGCATCCCGCACAATATTCAGGATGCTTTCATTGTCCACCATATTGCTGAGCCCGTCAGTGCACATCAGAATCAGGTCTCCCTCGCTGAGCTCCACCTCAAAAAAGTCCGCATTCACCCGCCGGCCCACGCCGACCGCCCGGGTAATGATATTCCGCGACTGGAGATAGTCCTGAGAGCCGCGCCGCATATAGCCCTTTTCCACCATTTCCTCTACATAGCTGTGATCCCGGGTGATCTGCCGGATTGTGTTTCCGTGGATCAGATACGCTCTGGAGTCGCCGATATTGGCAATGTTCAGGATGTTTTCCTCTTCAATGACGGCGGCCACCAGCGTGGTGCCCATGCCGCTTAGCTCTTCGTGCTGCAGAGACAGCTGAAACAGCTCCGCATTCATGGCTTCAATGCCGTTTTCGAGCACACGAACCACGGGGCCGGCCGCGGCCTTCTCCACATAATGCTTCAGTCCCTCCACCAGATAGCGGGACGCATAGTCTCCGGCCTTGTGGCCGCCCATCCCGTCCGCCAGGAGACAGAGATTCGGAAAATGCCCGATGGGGGCGGCTGTGGCATAGACATAGTCCTGATTCATTTTTCGTCGTCTGCCCTGGTCTGTCTTTGCGTAGAACTCCATCCTGTTCCTCCAAGTTCACAAGTACCGGGAAAGACTGATTTCATCAGCGCTTCCCTAGGCTTTTTCGAGATAATCCCGCCGCAGCTGTCCGCAGGCACCGGAAATATCCGCACCCATTTCCCGCCGGATCGTGGCGTTGATGCCCTGCTTCTCAAGATAATGCTGAAAGGCCTCCACCTTGCGGCGGTCCGGCCGCTTCCAGTTCCGTTCCTTGATCGGATTCACCGGAATCAGATTCACATGACACTGCAGTGTACCGCCGTTTTTCATACCGCGGATCAATGCCGCAAGCTCCTCCGCCTCCTTCCGGTTGTCATTGACACCCTCCACAACAGAATACTCGAAGGTGACACGCCGTCCGGTCTTCTCGAAATAATACTCCACCGCCGGCAGAATCTCGCTGAGAGAATACTTGTTGGCGATGGGCATCAGCGTTTTCCGCACCGCATCATTCGGCGCATGGAGCGACAGTGCCAGCGTGATGCCGTAGTCCTCATCCGCCAGCCGCCGGATATTCGGCACGATGCCGCAGGTGGAAACTGTAATGTTCCGCCGGGAAATATGCAGCCCGTTCTCATCGGAAAGCATTCGCACAAAACGGGTAAATTCATCATAGTTGTCCAGCGGCTCACCGGAGCCCATGATCACCACATTGGAGACCCGCTCACCGGTCATGCGCTGAATGGCATAGATCTGCGACAGCATTTCCCCGCTCGTGAGATTACGGGCCAGGCCGTCCAGTGTGGAAGCGCAGAAGCGGCAGCCCATGCGGCAGCCCACCTGACTGGAAATGCAGACCGAATTCCCGTGCTGGTACTGCATCCAGACAGACTCGATGACATGACCGTCCGCCAGCCGGAATATAAACTTTTTCGTGCCGTCGATCTGTGAGGTCAGAACCTCGGCCGCCTCCGGAAGTGCTGCACTGTAATTTTCTGCCAGCTTCTCCCGCAGTCCCTTCCCCAGATTCGTCATTTCATCATAGGAGGCCGCCAGCTTCTGGTGCAGCCACTCATAGAGCTGCTTTGCCCGGAAGGGCTTCTCTCCCAGCTCTGCCAGCCTCTCCTTCAGTGCCGGCAGCTCATAATCTCTCAGATTTTCCATTCTGTTCCTTAACCAATTCCGCAATATAGAAGCCGTCCGAAGGCTGCCCCGGCAGGAAGCGCTGCTCCCGCAGCAGCCGAAGTCCCATCTCCTCCGTCAGGAAGTGCACATTCTGCTCGTCCTCCTCCCGCGTGATCGTGCAGGTGGAGTAGATCAGCCTTCCGCCCGGCTTCACATAGCGCACCGCCACCGTGAGAATCTCCCGCTGCAGCTTCTGCAGGGACTGTATGCCCTCGAGACTGGCGGAAAAGCGGATATCCGGCTTCTTCCCGATGATCCCGAGCCCCGAACAGGGCACGTCGCACAGCACAATGTCGGCAATGCCCTCTCCGTTCCGGAGCAGCGAAGCATCCTGAATGCGGCCGTCCCAGATTTTCACGGATACATTGTGAAGATGCAGGCGGCGCACATTTTCCAGTATCATATTCACCTTGTCCCGGCTCACATCCCGGGCATCCACATGACCGCTGCCCTGCAGAAGCTCAGCCACATGACAGGCCTTTCCGCCGGGTGCGCTGCAGATGTCCACCACATAGTCGCCCTTTTTCGGAGCGGCCCAGATGCCGACCTGCTGTGAGGCATAATCCTGTACCGTCATTTCCCCGCGCTTGAAATCCGCCTGATGCGCCACGTTGCCGTGCACCACCGCGCTGCGGCCGTCCCTGTAGCGGACGTAAATGCTGTTGTCATCCGACAGAAAGTACTGCGAGATCCGCACCGTTTCTTCCTCACCGAAATTGAGCTTCATATAGTTATAGAGCCACTCCGGCAGGCTGTAGCGGATATACGCCGGCGTCTCCTCCGACTGCAGCAGCGCGACAATCGCTTCCTTTTCCCGGGAAATGCTGCGCAGCACGGCATTTCCGAAGCCGGCCAGTCCCTGCAGCCCCCGCTTTTTAATAAGCTTCACCGCCTCATTGATGGCGGCACTGTCCGGAATCCGGTCGAGATACAGAATCTGATAAGCGCTCATCCGAAGAATGTTCCGGATCAGCGGCTTCATCTTCCTGACCTTAATTTTGGAATAACGGTTCAGAATATAATCCAGCTGGATGGAGAGCTCTGTGGTGCCCTCCACGATCCGCGTAATGAGCGCACGTTCCTTCTCCGGAAGCGCCGTTTCCTTCGCCAGCGTCTCCCGCAGCGCAAGATGCGAAAAACGGCCGTCCTCAAAAATATCCATCAGAATGGACAGAGCAATCGCCCGGCCGCTCTTCTCCGGCTCCTTCCTGCTATGCTCTGCCCCGACCGCTGTCCGTCTGATCGGCGGCTTCTCTGTTTTCTGTTCCGTTCCCCTCATGGGTCTCTCCTTCATTGCCACTTGTATCCGCGCAGGAAGTCCGCGGTTTTCATCCTCTTCTTGCCCTCCAGCTGCAGCTCATGGAGCCGGAGCCAGCCCTCGCCCGTCCGGACATAGAGTGCTTTTCCGTCTCCGTAGAATTCGCCGGCGCCGCCTTCCTCGGAAAATGTCTTCGACCGCGGGTCCCCTGCCTTTTCCAGCACAGAAAGGCTCTTCTCAAAATCCGCAGTGCCAAGCTTTTCCATGCCCTCCGGCAGCGTCTCACATACCTCCGTATCCCAGAGCTTCAGCTGCTTTCCGGCAAGATAGGTATAGGCAGAGGGCCACGGGTTTAGTCCCCGCACCATCCGCTCCAGCTTCACGGCCGGCTCCTGCCAGGAAATCAGTCCGAAGGTCTTGCTGAACACCGAGACCTTCGTGGCCTCGGCCTCGTTCTGCGGCGTCCGCAGACATTTTCCCGCTTCGAGATCGGCCAGTGTCTGCACGATCAGTTCACCGCCCTTCAGGGCCAGGCGGTCAAAAAGACTTCCGCCGGTCTCCTTCGGATCCAGCGTCACCTCCACCGTTTCCAGAATATCTCCGGTGTCAAGTCCCTCATTCATCAGCATAGTCGTGATGCCGCTCACCGCATCGCCGTTCAGCACAGCCCACTGAATGGGCGCAGCTCCCCGGTACTTCGGCAGCAGCGAGGCATGCACATTGATACAGCCGAGCCGCGGAATGTCCAGAATATCCTTCGGCAGGATCTGCCCGAAGGCCGTGACCACAATGGCATCCGGCTGCAGCGCCCGCAGCAGCGCCTTGGCTTCCTCGTCCTTCCGGATCCGCTCCGGCGTGATCACCGGGATGCCGCAGGCCTCTGCCGCAATCCGCACATCCGACTTCTGCAGCTCACCGTGCCGTCCCTTCGGGCGGTCCGGCTGCGTCACGGCAAGGCATACCTCATGACCGGCCTCCACCAGTGCCCGGAGCGTCGCCACCGCAAAGTCCGGCGTTCCCATAAAAACAAGCTTCATTCGGCACCTCCCGGACTCAGTCCTCGTATTCCTCGTCTTCCTCCAGCGGCTCATAGGAAACATCCTCCAGCTCGCCCTCTACCTTTGTGGTATAAAGAATGCCGTGCAGATGATCATTTTCATGTGCCATTGCCCGGGCCAGCAGCCCCTCCGCATCAAACGCATAGGGCTCCAGATTGATATCCAGCGCCTTCACATGCACATGCATGGCACGCCTTACCACGCCTTCCTTTCCGGGAACGGACAGACAGCCCTCATCACCGGTCTGCAGCTCGTCGCCCACCGGTGTCACCTCCGGATTGATGCAGACATAGCGCTTGCCGTCGCCGATATCTACAACAAAAATCTTCTTCAGAATGCCCACCTGCGGTGCTGCGAGACCCACGCCGTTTGACGCATACATCGTTTCAAACATATCCGCTACCAGCTCTCTGGTCCGGTCTGTCATGCTCTTTACATCCTTGCATTCCTTCTCAAGAATTGCATCTCCGATGGTTCGAATTGTTCTTAAAGCCATATTTAAATCTCCTACTCTGTAAATAAATATAATCGTTCGGTGCTGCATCACAGAACTATTGTAAATCGTAATTTAAAAGCACCAGTCCCCGGCGGTCCAGCTGCCGGCAGAGCTCCTGAAACTGCTCCCGCAGCTGGATTATTATATCATGGTCGCGATGTTTTATATACACAATTTTCCGGTAGATATCCTTAATCCGGTAAATGCCGGCGTTCAGCGGCCCGATCAGCTCTGCCTCCTGCCGTGCCGTGCTCTGTCGGATTCTCCGCACCGCCTCCTCCGCAACATAGCCGAGAAAGCCTTCATCACCCCCGGCCAGCTGTATCGTGAGAAGCCATTCCACCGGCGGGTATCCCAGCATCCGGCGATACAGCATTTCCTTCTCATAAAAGGCCTCATAATCCTGCCGGCAGGCCAGCTCTATGGCATAATGCTCCGGCTGATAGGTCTGGATCACCACGTGCCCGGCACGGCCGCCTCTTCCGGCGCGGCCTGCCGCCTGGGTGATGAGCTGGAAGGAACGCTCCTGGGCCGTGAAGTCCGGCGCCGAAAGGGCAAGATCTGCCGCAATCAGCCCGACCACCGTCACCTTCGGAAAATCATGTCCCTTGACGATCATCTGTGTACCGATCAGAATATCGGCCTTCTCTTCCCGGAATGCGCTGAGAATCCGTTCATGACCGCCCTTCTGCTTCGTGGTATCCGCGTCCATCCGAAGCACCCGGGCCTCCGGAAACAGTGCCTTCGTCATGCTCTCCAGCTTTTCTGTGCCGAAGCCGAAGGGCGCGAGGTACGGGCTGCCGCACTTCGGACATTTCTTCGGCAGCACCTCCTGATGCCCGCAGTAGTGGCAGCGCAGCGTACCGTCCCGGTGCAGCGTCAGCGACACATCACAGTGCGGGCAGCGCATCGCTTCGCCGCAGCTCCGGCAGCTGACAAAGTTGGAATAGCCGCGCCGATTGATAAAGAGCATGATCTGCTCCTGCCGCTCCAGCGCTTCCGTCATATGTGCCCGAAGACTCGCCGAAAAAACCGAACGGTTTCCCCGCATGAGCTCCTCCCGGAGATCCACCACCTCGGTTTCCGAAACGCGGCTGCCGGGATGTGCCCGTCTTGTGAGCCGCAGAAGCTGTACCCGGCCCTTCACCGCTTCCGTATAAAGATGCAGCGAGGGTGTTGCCGAGCCGTAGAGCACCGGACAGCGTGCCAGCATGCCGCGTTTTTTTGCCACTTCCCGGGTTTCATAGCGCGGTGCCGTTTCCGATTTATACGCCCCCTCATGCTCCTCATCCATGATAATGAGGCCGAGCCGCTCAAAGGGAGCAAAAATCGCAGAGCGCGGTCCCACGATAATGTCTACCTCTCCGCGTTCACAGCGAAGGTACTGCTCGTAGCGTTCGCCCAGACTCATACGGGAATGCAGAATGGCCACCCTTCCCCGGAAACGTGCCGAAACCCGCAGCACAGTCTGATAGGTCAGCGAAATTTCCGGAATCAGCAGAATCACCTGCCGGCCCAGCCGCAGCACCTCCTCCATAACATGGAGGTATACCTCTGTCTTGCCGGACCCCGTAATGCCAAAAAGAAGATAGCGGAGGCTGTCCGTCTCCGCTTTTCCCTCCAAGCAGCTGTGTATACCGGAAATCACCCGATCTGCCGCCGCCTGCTGCTCTGTATTCAATATATTTGGCTGATCTGCTTCCTGATAACGCGCCAGCGGATCGATCCGCCGGGCATTCTTCTGCACCACCCGCTTCACCGGGAGCACCGTTTTCAGACACTGGTTCAGCGTTGTGCCGTATTCCCGGGACATCCATACCGCAAGCTCCGCGAGCTGTTCCTTCATGGAAATGGCCTTTTCGTCCTTTGAAAGAATGTCCTTGATTTTCTCCGGTGCAAAGTCGGCCTGCTCTGTCAGCAGCAGCACGTAGCCGCTGCGGGGCTTTCGGGCTGTGCCGAAGGGAATCGTCACCTTGTCGCCGATGCTGAGCTCCATTCCGTCCGGCACATGATAGGTATAGGCATGATCCAATGCTTCATTTGTGATATCGATTATGATTCTTGCGTACAAGCTGCCTCCTGCTGCCGGAAAAGCTCCACCAGAGCGGAAAGCTTCATCGAATTGGAGCCCTTGAACAGAAATACCGTCCCCGGCTTCGCCGCTGCCGTCACCTGCGCTTCCAGCTCGGAAAATGCCTTAAAATACAGAATTTCCGGTCCCTTCTGCTCTGCCGCCAGCGCTGCCGTGAGTCCTGCGCCGATTTCCCGCGCACGCTCGCCATAAAGATAAACCGCTTCAATCGGAAGCTTTGCCAGATATGCGCCCACCTCCCGGTGATAGGCCGGGCTGTTCTCACCGAGCTCCAGCATATCCGCCAGCACCGCGATATGCTTCGTTCCGGCAAGCTCCGAAAGCACGGAAAGTCCGGCCTTCATGGATGCCGGTGATGCATTGTAGGCATCATCGATGACCGTAACTCCGGAGGACAGCTTCAGGATTTCACCGCGTCCCTTTACGCCGGTGAAGTTCTCAAGCGCCGTCATGGCCGGTGCCTCTTCGAGGCCCAGCTCCCGGCAGACCGCCATGGCGGCCGCCGCATTCTGCTGCATATGCTGCCCGCGCACACTGAGATGCATTGCATAATCTGTACTCCGGTATTCATGCAGCTGCACCTTTCGATCCGTCATGATGCCGTAAGCATGCAGCCTTTCCTCAGTTACGGCGGACAGCAGCCCATCCTCTCCGTTCAGATAGAGACTGCCGCCATCCCGCATGCCATCCAGAATATGCAGCTTCTCCCGCAGAATGTTCTCCTGCGTTTTCAGCTGTTCAATGTGGGCGATGCCGATATTGGTCATTACCGCCAAGTCCACACAGGCCACCTGCGCAATACGGGTCATCTCGCCGGGCTCAGACATGCCGAGCTCGATTACCGCCACCTCAGCGCCGCTTCTGGCCATCTCAAACATGGTAATGGGAACCCCCACCTGTGAATTGGCGTTGCCGGCCGTCTGAAACACCTTTCGCTGCGAAGCCAAAGCCGCAGCAATCATATTCCGGGTGGTGGTCTTTCCCACAGACCCCGTCACACCGATCACCGTGCCCTGAAACCTCTGCCGCTCCATATAACCGATTTCCTGCAGTGCCTGCCGGGTATCCTCCACCTGATAAAAGCGTACCTTCGGATACTTCTCCTGCAGCGCCGTCACATCCCGCTGTGAAAGCACCGCCGCCGCACCGTTGGAAATGGCCATTTCGATATAATCATGCCCGTCGCTGTGCTCTCCCACGATCGGCACAAACAGACCGTTTGTACTGTCCTTCCGGGAATCCAGCACGATTTTCTCAATTCCTGCATCACTGAAGCCGAAGCTCTCTGCTGCCGATCTCACAATAAATACCTCCCGGATCAGAGTCCGAATTTTGCCGCAGTCTCCTGAATCACCTCCCGATCCAGGAAATGCGTACGTACGCCGTTGACCTCGTTATAATCCTCGTGTCCCTTGCCGATCACAGCAATCATGTCGCCCTTCTCCGCATGGGTCATGGCATATTCAATGGCAGTCCGGCGATCCGGAATCTCCGCATATTTTCCGCCGGCCGGCACCAGAGTGGATTTAATATCCGCGATAATATCCTCTGTCTTTTCATAACGGGAATTATCCGCCGTCAGAATGCTGAAGTCCGCCATCCTGGCCGCCGTCTCCCCCATACCGTAACGGCGATCCTTTGAACGGTTGCCGCCGCAGCCGAATACCACCACAAGACGCTTCGGCTGATACGCCCGCAGTGTGCTGAGCAGGTTTTCCATGGCCATCGCATTGTGTGCATAGTCCACCAGCACTGTCATATCCTTGTTTTTAAAGCAGACCTCCACGCGGCCGTCCACATGGATGTGCCGCATCGCCTGCTGCAGCACCCGCTTATTGATTCCCATCAGAAGACAGACGGAAATGGCGCTCAGGGCATTGTATACATTGTACTTTCCCGGCAGATTCAGCTGTACATCAAGGCTTTCCTTTCCCATCACCTCGAATTCCGCGCCGACAAAGGCAGCAGAGTTCACATGATGAATGGACTGCGCCATAAAGTCGGCTGTCCGCTCGATGCCGTAGGTATAGGTCTTGCAGGGAGAGTTCTCCAGGAACCAGTCCGCGTAATCAGCATCGATGTTGATGAGTCCTACCCGGCTCTGCCTGAAAATACAGGACTTATAGTACTTATATTCCTCAAAGTCCGCATGCTCATTGGGTCCGATATGGTCCGGTTCAATGTTGGTGAAGATCGCGTAATCGAAAACAATACCGTCGGTACGGTGCATCTTAAAGCCCTGGGAGCTTGCCTCCATCACGAGATACTCACAGCCGAAGTCCGCCATGTCAGCGAAGTACTTATGCAGTGCATAGGATTCCGGGGTCGTATTTTTGGTTTCGATATGCTTATCCCCGTACTCTATCCCGGTGGTACCGATGAGTCCCACCTTCTTTCCGGCAATCTCCAGCACCGAACGGATCATGTGGGCGGTTGTCGTCTTGCCCTTGGTGCCGGTAATCGCAATCACCGTCATTTTCTCCGCCGGATAGCCGAAGCGCGCCGCAGAAAGCTCCGCCAGCGCCTGTCGGGAGGCAGCTACCTTCACCACGGCAATGCCGTCATAGATCTCATGAAGATCCACCGGCAGTTCATCCTCGCCTTCCTCCACCACGATAGCACTGACGCCCTTTTCCAGCACCTCCGGCAGAAACGCGTGGGAATCGGTATTCGCACCCTTCATACAGACAAACACTGCATTTCGATCGGCCATCCGGGAATCGAATACCACCTCATCCACCTCTACGGCCGCCGGGTCTCCGTGCAGCACCTCATACTCCAGCTTGCTGAGCCATTCACTGAACTTCGCCATTTTTCCTCCCTCACCATCTTCAGGCCGTACCGGACAGCCATTTTCCGGTACGACCTGAATGTTCTTTCGAAGAACTGTTTAGAACAGTCCCGTAATCTTTCCGTTCACCACGTCAATGCCGTAAGCCGCCGGCGCCTTCGGAAGTCCCGGCATGGTCATGATGTCGCCTGTCAGGCAAACCACAAAGCCGGCTCCCGCCGAAACGTAGCAGTCGCGCACATTGATCTCAAAGTCCGTCGGACGCCCCAGCTTCTTGGGATCATCGGACAGGCTGTACTGCGTCTTTGCCATACAAACCGGGAAGTCGCCGAAGCCAAGCTCTGCCAGCCTCTGGAATTCCTTCTTCACCTTCGGTGCAAAGGTCACCCGGCCGGCGCCGTAAATCTTTGTGGCAACAGCCCGCACCTTCTCCTCCAGGGTATCCCCCTGCTTCTGTACCGGCGTGAATTCCGCTGTCTTCTCTGCCAGGGTCTTCATAACCGCTCTGGCCAGTGCCTCGCCGCCCTTGCCGCCTTCTCCGTGTACGCGGGAAAGGGCGAAATCGGCATTGTGCGCTCTGCAGAAATCCTCAATCAGCTTAAGCTCTGCCTCGGTATCTGTTGCAAACTGGTTGATTGCCACTACCACAGGCACACCAAAGGTCTGCAGGTTCTCGATATGCTTCTCCAGGTTGACAATTCCCTTCTCCAGCGCCTCCAGGTTTTCCGGCACCAGATCGGTCTTGGCCACGCCGCCATTGTACTTAAGGGCACGAACCGTAGCAACCAGGACCGCTGCATCCGGCTTGAGTCCGGCCATCTGGCACTTGATGTCGAAGAACTTCTCTGCGCCGAGATCCGCACCGAAGCCCGCCTCGGTGATGGCCACATCCGAAAGCTTCAGCGCAAAGCGTGTTGCCTGTACGGAGTTGCAGCCGTGGGCAATGTTGGCGAAGGGGCCGCCGTGCACAAAGGCCATGTTGTGCTCCAGCGTCTGGATAATATTCGGCTTGATGGCATCCTTCAGGAGCGCCGCCATTGCTCCCACTGCCTTCAGATC
>CAVAXR010000030.1:0-12146 GCA_963592375.1 Oribacterium sp.
AGACACAGCTTATAGCAAGACCAATCATAACTGTTTGCCGCCGCATCGCTTTGCAATGCGCGATGTGGTGTTAAACACAAAAAAATCGCGAGCAGGATAATCCCGCTCGCGATTTTTATCTTTTGGCTCCTGGAGCCCCCTTGGAAAATCGACTGACCCTCGGGTCAATCTGCCTCTCCTGTTAATAATTCGCTGCCATCTCCTCATCCTCGACCATGTCCGCCAGGAATTTCTCCAGAATGATGCTCTGAATCGCTTCTCTGGTACCGGACTTGATGGGATGCGCGATGTCTCTGTATTCTCCGTCTGTGGTCTTCCGGGAGGGCATTGCGATGAACAGACCCTTTTCCCCTTCAATGATCTTGATGTCATGCACCACAAACTCATTGTCCAGGGTAATGGAAACGATGGCCTTCATCTTGCCTTCCTTCTCCACCTTCCGGATACGAACATCCGTAATCTGCATACCTGCTCCTTACATTACATATCTCTCGTTCTTTTCATTCACGATCTTGATATTGTCCGGAGTGCCGATATAGGTTGCATTTGCACGGATTGTATCGCGGCTCTCCACGACACAGTTCTCGATAACCGTATTGTCACCGATGTATACGTCATTCAGAATAATGGAATTCTTGATGACACAGTTGTTGCCCACATAAACCTTCCGGAACAGCACGGAATTCTCTACCGTACCGTTGATGATACAGCCGCTCGCCACGATGGAGTTGCGCACTGCACAATCCGGATTGTACTTTGCCGGCGGGTTGTCTGCCAGCTTCGTGTAGATGCCGGGAGCATCCTTGAAGAAGTAGTCACGCACATCTCTCTTCAGGAAGTCCATATTGGTCTTGTAGTAGGACTCCACAGAAGCGATGTTGCTCCAGTACTCCTCCATCTTGTAGCCGTAGATCCGCTTGATGTTCTTGTAGCGAACCAGAATATCCTTTACGAAGTCGTAGCGATCCTCGTCGTTTGCCTTCTCCAGAAGCTCGATCAGCAGTCTTCTCCGGATAATGTAGATACCGCAGGAGATGGTGGTTGCATCCGTAGCCACCGGCTTCTCCTCGAATTCGATGATCCGGCCGTCCTCGTTCTGCTTGACACAGCCGAAACGGGAAACATCATCCTCCGGTCCCATGTCCTTGCATACCACGGTAACATCTGCCTTCTTCTCAATGTGATACTCCAGCACCTTGCTGTAGTCCATCTTGTAAATGCCGTCGCCCGCTGCGATGATGACATAGGGTTCGTGAGAGGACTTCAGGAATACCAGGTTCTGGTAAAGTGCATCTGCTGTGCCGCGGAACCAGTCGCTGTGATCTGCGGTGATGGTCGGTGTGTATACATACAGACCGCCCTGCTTACGTCCGAAATCCCACCACTTGGAGGAATTCAGATGCTGATTCAGGGAACGGGAATTGTACTGTGTCAGCACAGCCACTCTCTGCACCTTGGAATTGGACATATTGGAAAGTGCGAAATCGATCGCACGGAAGCTGCCGCCTACGGGCATTGCGGAAATTGCTCTCTTGTTGCTGAGCTCCCGCATACGCTTATTGTTGCCGCCTGCTAAAATAATGCCGATTGCTCTCATATTCTGTCACCCTCCTTGATGATTGCTCCGCCGCTCGGAAGTAATCCTTCAGGATAATCCTCTGCTGTCGTCACACCGGAAATTGCTGTATTTCTGCCGATCTTCACATTGTTGGGGATCACGGAATTCTCGCCGATCACCGCCAGCTCTGCATTGTATACACGCTGATCATATACGGAAGGTGCAAATTCGCCGCAGCCTACCGTACAGCCGCTGCCGATCTTTACATTCTCAGCGATCACTGCGTTGTTGACATGTGTGCCGGCCCCGATCACGGTATTCGCCATGATGATGGAATTCTCCACCACAGCGCCTTCCTCGATGACAACATCCACACCAATCACGGAATTGTGCACATTTCCATGGATCTCACAGCCCTCGGAAATGAGTGAACGCTCCACCGTGGAGTTTGCGGAAATGTACTGCGGTGCCGCAGAATCGGTCTTGGTGTAGATCTTCCAGTACTCCTCATAGAGGTTGAACTCCGGAATAATGGAAACGAGCTCCATGTTGGCCTGCCAGTAGGACTGCAGGGTTCCTACGTCCTTCCAGTAGCCGTTAAACTCATACGCATAGATCGGTGCATTGCCCTCGAAGAGGTACGGGATGATATGCTTACCGAAATCGCACTCCGGAACGTCCTTGTTCTTGATGAGTGCCTCTCTCAGCACCTTCCAGGTGAAAATATAGATACCCATGGAAGCCAGATTGCTCTTCGGCTCCTTCGGCTTCTCCTGGAAATCGATGATGCGGTTCTTCTCATCCGTTACGGTGATTCCGAAACGGCTTGCCTCCTCCCAGGGTACCGGCATGGAAGCAATGGTCAGATCTGCGCCCATTGCCTTGTGATACTCCAGCATTACCTCATAGTCCATCTTGTAGATATGGTCACCGGACAGAATCAGCACATATTCCGGATTATAGGTATCAATGTATGCAATATTCTGATAGATCGCATTTGCTGTTCCGGAATACCAGTCTGAACCAGTCTGAGACTCATAGGGCTGCAGTACTGTCACACCGCCTCTGTTACGATCCAGATCCCAGGGAATACCGATTCCGATATGGGCATTCAGCCGGAGCGGCTGATACTGGGTCAGTACACCGACTGTATCAATACCTGAATTGATGCAGTTTGACAGCGGGAAGTCGATGATGGAGTACTTTCCGCCGAAGGAGACTGCCGGTTTTGCAACATTTTTTGTGAGAACACCAAGGCGTGAGCCCTGGCCGCCAGCCAACAGCATGGCGATCATTTCTTTCTTAATCACGTCGTCACCTCTCTAGTAGCTCAGTAAAAATTTTCTAGCTGTAGACATTATAGCACTTTGTGAACAGGATGTGAACAATATTTATGTAAAAAAGGGATATTTTTCACTACGAAAACGTAAAATCAACATAAAGTTTTGTTCAGTTTTCACAGCAGCCGTTTTTCGTTGAAATACGGCGTTTTTTCAAGTATAATCAGACTGTTTTTATGACAGGAGCAATCTATACCCTGCCGCTGGACAATGCTTTTTTACACTTATGATCGGGGGTTTTTATAATGCAGGTTACGACTTTAAGAGAGATATTCAAAAACAGGGAGTCCTTCTATGGAAAGGAAGTCACCGTCGGCGGCTGGGTCCGCAGCAACCGTGATTCCAAATCCTTCGGCTTCCTCGTGATTTCCGACGGCACCTTCTTCACACCGCTGCAGGTGGTTTACCATGATACGATGGAGAACTTCCAGCAGGCCGCAAAGCTCGGCGTCGGCGCCGCCGTCATTGTCAAGGGACAGCTCGTGGCCACACCGGATGCCAAGCAGCCCTTCGAGCTGCAGGCGGCAGAGCTCCTTCTCGAGGGCGACACCACACCGGATTATCCGCTGCAGAAGAAGCGCCACACGCTGGAGTATCTCAGAACCATGACACATCTTCGCCCGAGAACCAACACCTTCCAGGCCGTGTTCCGGGTTCGTTCCCTCATCGCCTATGCGATCCACGTTTTCTTCCAGGAGCGCGGCTTCGTCTATGCCCACACCCCGCTGATCACCGCCTCTGACGCAGAGGGCGCCGGCGAGATGTTCCAGGTAAGCACAATGGATCTCAACAGCATTCCGAGAAATGAGGACGGCAGCATCGACTACAGCCAGGACTTCTTCGGCAAGAAGACCTCCCTTACGGTTTCCGGTCAGCTGAACGGCGAGACCTTCGCCCAGGCCTTCCGCAACATCTACACCTTCGGTCCCACCTTCCGTGCCGAGAACTCCAACACCCAGCGTCACGCTGCCGAGTTCTGGATGATCGAGCCGGAGATCGCCTTTGCCGATCTCGAGGATGTCATGGCACTGGCAGAGGACATGCTGAAGTTCGTGATTCAGTACGTGCTCGACAACGCACCGGAGGAGATGGCATTTTTCAACCAGTTCGTGGACAAGGGACTGCTCGAGAGACTGCAGCATATCGTAAGCTCCGACTTCGGCCGCGTAACCTACACCGAGGCGGTGGAAATGCTGGCGAAGCACAACGATGAATTCGATTACAAGGTAAGCTGGGGCGTCGACCTGCAGACCGAGCACGAGCGTTACCTCACCGAGCAGATCTTCAAGAAGCCGGTATTTGTGACCAACTATCCGAAGGAGATCAAGGCCTTCTACATGAAGCAGAATCCGGACGGCAAAACCGTTGCGGCTGTTGACTGTCTGGTACCGGGCATCGGCGAGATCATCGGCGGCTCACAGCGTGAGGAGGATTACGACAAGCTCACGGCCCGCATGCAGGAGCTCGGCATGGATCTCGAGGACTATAAGTTCTATCTCGACCTCCGGAAGTACGGCACCACCCGCCACGGCGGCTTCGGTCTCGGCTTCGAGAGAGCCGTGATGTACATCACCGGCATGCAGAACATCCGTGATGTCCTTCCGTTCCCGAGAACCGTCGGAAACTGCGACATCTAAGGATCGTATGTACAGCGAGAGACCATGCTAAAGCATGGTCTTTTTTATCATCACATGGGCCAAGCGCAGGCTTGGCCTGCGGGCACCCATGTGACAGCTTTCTCTTATAAAGGAGCACCATGAGATTTATTCATACATCCGATATCCACTGGGGCATGATCCCCAATTCCGACTGCGCCTTCGGCAAGCAGCGGGCACAGGACATCCGTGACGCCTTCCGGCGCATCATCGAAAAGGCCCGGGAGATCAGTGCGGACTGCCTCTTCATTTCCGGAAATCTCTTCCACCATCAGCCGCTGACCCGGGATCTCGCCGAGCTGAATTATCTCTTCAGCTCCATTCCCTCCACGCATGTGGTGATCATTTCCGGGGACTGCGACAGCATCGAGAAGAACTCCGTTCTGCTGAGCTTCCGCTGGGCCGACAATGTCCACTGGCTCCTCTCCGGTGAAGCAGAAAGCCTTTATTTTGACGACATCAACACCGAGGTCTACGGCATTTCCCGCCGGAGCCACACACCGCAGCCGGACATCACAAAGCTCCGTCCGGCAGAGAACGACCGGATTCATATCCTTCTGTATCACGGCGGTGAGGAGCTGTCCTTCGAGGACAGAGCCCCGCTGGAGGCGCTCGCCTTCGACTATACCGCACTGGGTCTCGATCATCAGCCCGCAGAGCTCGTTGAGGGCCGCGTCGTGAATGCCGGCTCCCCGGAGCCCCTCAGCATCGCGGAGGTCGGACCCCACGGCATTTTCATCGGCGACATCAGCCCCATCACCCACCGGGTGCAGAAGCTTGATTTCGAGGAAATCTCGGAGATCCGCTGCCTGCCGAGCTGCTTCGAGGTGAGCGAGAAGACCACCAACGAGCGGCTGCTCCGGCACATTCGCCGCACGCTCACACAGCAGGGCACCGACAACATTTACGCACTCCGCATTGAGGGCAAACGAAATGCCGACATCGAGTTCGATCTGGATGCGCTCCGGGAGGAGTTCCGCATCACGGACATTCTGGACGAGTCCGAGCCGGTCTATGATTTCTCGACACTCTACCGCGAGCACCCCACGGACATGATCGGCTACTACATCCGCACCCTCTACCGCGAGGACGAGAGCGAAATGAGCGACGTCGAGAAGCAGGCACTCTACTACGGCATCCACGCGCTGCTGAAAACCGCAAGGGAGGCAAACTGATGGAATTTATCTCATTGAAAGTCTACGGCTTCGGCAAGTTTCAGGGGCTCTCTCTGGACTTCACGGAGGGCCTCAACGTGATCTACGGCCACAATGAGGCCGGCAAGTCCACGCTCCACAGCTTTCTCCGCAGCATGCTCTTCGGCATCGACCGAAAGCCCGGCATTGCCTCGCGGAACGACCTCCGGGACCGCTATACCCCCTGGGACGGCGCGGACTTCGGCGGCGAGCTGCGCTTCCGGAGCGGCGGCCATATCTACCTGATGGTGCGGGATTTCCGGGAAATGCCTTCGACCCTCACGATCCGGGACGAAACGGCCGATAAAGACGTCGCTGCGCCTGAGGAATTTCTGAAGCAGGCGCTGAACGGCATCACGGAAAACGCCTACATTAACACAGTGTCCATCGGACAGCTGAAATGTGCCACCGGCCGCGAAATGGTGCGGGAGCTCCGGAGCTATCTCGAGAGTGTGCAGACCACCGGCGACGCCAGTCTGAATGCGACCGAGGCGCTGCGGTATCTGGACGCCCAGAAGGAGAAGCTCAGCGCAAAGCTGGTGACGGATGCGGCGCGGAGCTATGCCGCGGCCACCGGTGAGATCAAGAATATCGAGCGGGAAATCGCAGAGCCGCAATATGAAAACCAGCTGCTGCACTTTACAGAGCTGAAGAGCTCCGCGAAGGGTGAGCTGAAGGACCGGCAGACCCGGAAGGAGGAGCTGCTGCAGAAGACCGCGCAGCAGGAAACCGTGCTGAAGCAGGCCGGCTTTTCAGAGGCCTCTGCTCTGGCAGAAACGCGGGAGCAGGCGGAGCAGCTCTATACCGCGCTGCAGCAGGGTGATTCCGAGGGCAGCCGCCGGAAGCTGCTTCCCTGCGGCGTTTTCGCCGCCGCTGTTCTCTTCCTGCTCTGCATGGCCCTCTCTGCAGTTTCCGGCTCCCGGAACTTTGCGGCCATGCTCGGAATGGAGGACTTCTATCTGAACAGCAGTCTCGCCGCTCTGTTCCGCAGTCTGCCGATTCCCGCCTCTCTGCTTCTGCTTCTGAGTCTGGTGCTGGCCATCGTGCTCTTCGTGGAGGGCGGCGTGCTGCTCTCAAAGAGTCAGGCTGCCGCAAAGGAGCTGAGCAGCCGTCGGGAAGCCCTCGCTGCGATCCTTCGGAAGCAGCTCGCGAGCGACAGCATTTCCCCGGAGGCCATGGAGGCGCTGCGGGCGCGCTTCACGGAGCTCGACAGCATCCGGCAGGAGCTTTCGAAAAACCACGAAAGCCTGCAGGCGCTGCAGGAGGAGCTGAGCTCTCTCTCAGAGGACGAGCGCCGCTATGACGAGGCGCTGCAGCAGCAGCACGAGCAGCAGCGGATGCTGGAGGAGAAGCTGCAGCACCTCAGCAACTTAAAGAACCGGGCCGAGCAGCTGAAGCGGGCGCTTCAGGAAAATGACCGGATCACGGCCGAGCTGGATGCGGTGAGTCTCGCCGAGGAAACGCTGACGGACCTCGCCCGGGAAATCCGGCTGAGCTTCGGTCATTACCTCAACGAGGAGGCAGCCGGTCTCATCAGCCGGATCACCAACGGTGCCTATGACTCCATCTGGATCGACAACGACCTGAATGTCTCTCTCAACCTGAAGGATCATCTGGTGCCTGTGGATTCGGTTTCCAGCGGAACCATGGACCAGATCTATCTCGCTCTGCGTCTCTCCGCCGCCCGGCTTCTGCAGCAGGATGCGAAGGAAAAGCTTCCGCTGGTGCTGGACGACAGCTTCGTGATGTACGATGAAGACCGTCTGCAGGCCGCGCTCCGCTTTATCCGGGAGCAGTATCCGGGACAGGTGCTGCTCTTCACCTGCCACCGACGGGAAGCCAAGCTCCTCACAGACGCGAAGATCCCGTTTCATGCGGTTGAACTTGCATGATGCCGCGCGGATCCCGGAGCATGAAAAACCCCGATGCAGAAGCATCGGGGTTTTTTTAATCGCTCAAATCGGGCTGCATATCGCTTAACCGGCACCTTCAGAAGCAGCTTCCGCTGACCCGTCAGCGGCACCGCCTGCATTTTCCCCGGCAGTCTCCGCTTCGGCAGCTGTCGTCTCTGCCTCACTTGTTTCCGCCGCCGTTGTCTCCTGCGGCCGGAAGCATTCATATTGCTTGCCGTTGTTGCCCTCTACGGTCGCGCCGCGGAACTGGATGAGCTCCGAAACGGTCACCAGCTGGAAGCCCTCCGCAGCGAGCCGGGGAATGATCTCCTGACAGGCCTCGGCAGTGGAGCTGTAGAGCTCATGCATCAGGATAATATCACCGTCCTTGACCTGTCCGTCCACCATGGCTTCGACGGAAGCCGCATTTCTCGACTTCCAGTCCTCGGTATCGAGAGACCAGTACATCATGGGCTTCGAAACCGCGGTCTTCACGTCATCGGTGATCCTGCCGCCGGGAAGCCGCACCAGGCTGGTCTCGATGCCGACAATTTCCCGCAGCTTGTCATCTGTCTTCGAAAATTCCGAGCGAATGTAGTCGACGCCCTTGCTGGTGAGTGACAGATCATGATCCCAGGAATGGTTCGCGATCTCATGACCGTTATTGTACATGCGCTGGATCTCTTCCTTATGCTCATCGAGGCGCTCTCCAACGATGAAGAAGGTGCCGCGGCCGTCCACCGCCTCCAGCTGATCCATCAAACTGTTGCCGACATCTGTCTTCGGCCCATCGTCAAAGGTCAGTGCCACCATAGGCTTGGTCGTATCAACGTAGCGGCCGTTGGAAAAGACATGCGTGGGATCCGCATTTTCTACCGCCGCTGTCGGCTGCGCCGCAGCACCGGCGGATTCTCCGGAGTCCTCCACGGATTCTGTCAAATCCAGTCCGCTGGTCTCCTGCACCGTCTCGACCTCCCCGCGCTGCGCCGCCCGGCTGTTCTCGATGAAGCCGAAGATACCCGCCACCACGCGGAAGCAGAGATAGCACACCGCACAAAAGCAGGCCAGTAATGCCGCCAGCTGACGCTGCCGCCGCTGCTTTGCCTTCTTCCGACGCAGCTGCTGGCGCCGCCGCAGAATCCGGAGCTCCTCCTCGGTATAGGCGCGGCGCCCGCCCCCTCTGCCGGAAGTCCGTGCACGATTGCCCGCCGCTCTGCGCCGGTTATCTGCTGCCTCACGTCTATCGGCCGCTGTCTCATATCTCCGGTCGGCTGTCCGGCGCCGGTTATTCGCCGCACTGCTTCGATTGCCTGCTGTTCCGCTTTGACCGCCCCTGCCGCGGGAATCCTCCTGCCTCCGCCGCGCACTGCCGTAAGCCGCTCCGCTTCGGCCGCTTCTGTTTTCTGTATATTTTCTTCCGCTCCTGCCGTCTCTCCGGCCGCCGCGGCGCTCATCATCCATTCTCATTCCAAACGCTGTTCCTTCTTATCCCTTACCGATCCGGCTTTTTCCGAATCCAGGTCAGTATAGCATAAGTCAGGCCCTTTTAGTACATAAAATGCTGTAACTGCTTCGTATTTCCCGGTTGCGAAATTCCGCTGAAATTTGTATGATACCTGAAAAGGTCACCGCCAGCGCCTTCCGGTCCAATCCGGCAGCTGACAGGCAGTCGGCCGGCACAGGAGGGACAAAATCATGGACATCGGTGAAATTCTTGAAAAGCTGAAAAAGATCGCAGAGCGCGACCCCGCCGTCCGCAGGGAAATGCTGGCAACACAGGAAAGCACGACCCCGCTCGGCAGCTTCTGCGCCCTCAGCACCACTCTCGGCTGCCCGCTCTATGAAATGGATGTCCTGACCTACGGTGAGGAGATGTACGGAAACATGAAGCGCAGCACAAACGGCGGCGGCGAAAACTCCCCGAAGCTGGAAGGTCAGGATGACTTCTATGAAATGTTTCTGGCAGAGCTCCGCGCGATGGAGGACCCGTCATGAGACTCGATAAATTTCTCTCCGACATGGGCGTCGGCACCCGCAGTGAATTGAAGCGCGGCATCCGGAAGGGACTCGTCTCCGTGAACGGCGAAATCGAAAAGGATCCCGGTGCGGACGTCGGCGACGGCAGCACAGGCGAGATCCTGTATGACGGACAGCCCGTTCATTATCAGGCCTATGAATATTACATGATGAACAAGCCCGCCGGCGTGATCTCCGCCAGCGAGGACAAGCGGCAGAAAACCGTCATTGATCTCATGGACAGCCGCAAGCGGAAGGACCTCTTCCCCGCCGGCCGCCTCGACCGTGACACCGAAGGCCTGCTGCTCATCACGAACGACGGACAGCTCGCCCACCGCCTCCTCGCACCGAAGCACCACGTTGACAAAACCTACTTCGTCCGTGTGAAGGGGCCGCTCACCGAAGCCGACGTGCAGCGCTTCGCAGACGGCATTCCATTCGATACGCACCTCACCGCCATGCCCGCAAAGCTCCGGATCCTCCACAGCTCCCCGGAGGAGTCCACCGCCGAGACCACCATTCAGGAGGGCAAGTTCCATCAGATCAAGAAAATGTTTTCGGCGCTCGGTGACGGCCGGGAGGTACTCTATCTCAAGCGCCTCAGCATGGGATCGCTTGTCCTCGATCCCGACCTCGCCCCCGGAGAATACCGCCCGCTGACAGCGGAAGAGCTCGCGCTGCTGAATTCCTGACGCACCCCAAAAACACAAAAAGCCCTTGTTCCGTTTGGAACAAGGGCTTTTCTCCTGCTTTTCCTTTCGATACAGGACAGAAGGTCACAGCTCGTTTTGATCCTGCACAGAAGTACGGATCCGGATCCCGTTGACCTCCAGATTGTCCGACACAGGAATCAGAATATATTCCCGCCCGTCAATGATCCGGGTCTCCACGATCTCGCTGACCTCCGCCTTCACACTGAGGCGTACATTGTCGGATTTGATCACCAGATTCCGGGTGTCGGCAACATTTTCCGCAGGGATCGGCGTATCGTCATCCCCCACGGCCTCGTCATAGACCACGTCAAACTTCCGGAGCTGCTCCTCCGAAGCGCCGCAGTCCTCCAGCATCACCTGCATGTCCCGCTTGCTGATGCAGACCGCCGCATCCGCGTCCTTCGACTGCTCCGCCATCTGATTCACCGCATCCGAAATGCTCTTCACCGCTTCGAAATCACAGTCGCGCCCCAGCGTCTCCTCGATCACCGAACGGAACATGTCCTGCTGCTCCTTCTCTGCCCGCGGAAGCACCGTGCCGAACAGCTCCGCCGCCAGCTCCTCGTGCCGCTCCACCGCATCCCGCGTGAAGTACAGCGTTTCATGCAGATCCGTATTCCGCTCATTAAAGGCCGGGAACAGGAAGGCCGCATCCGGCTTCTGCACACCCCAGTCATCGCTTCGCGAGAGGAAGGTCTTCGCCGCCGCATCGTAGCAGAGCCCATCCTTCAGAAGCGTCACCGGACAAATCGTGCACAGAATGAAGGAATACACATAGTCCGAGGCATCGTCCATCAGAATGCCGTCCGTCGTCTTCGCCGGAATGTCATAGACCCCGTGGGACAGCAGAATCAGATACTTCCCCGGAAAGTTATAGGCCGCGATCACCCGGTCAAAAAATTCCTCCACCAGCGTGTCATCCTTCAGCGCCGACTGCTGCAAAGCGTACAGCACCGCCTGATGTCCGCCCGGCTGCTCCTCTGCCAGCGGAAACTCCACATTAAACAGATTCCGCCCGAACTTGCCCGCCATCGACTTCTTGAACAGCTCACAGTACTTCGACATTTCCTCGTCCTGCAGCGCCAGAAAGGTGTCATGCAGCGTGTTGATCTTCTCCTTATTCTCATCCACATAACAGCCCCGCATCCGGTCGATGCGGCAGTCCGTCTTGCGGAAGCACTTCTTGATTTCCGTTACCGCCTTTTTATCCATTCTTTGCCCATATCTCCTATGCTAATGTCTTCGGCGCGAAATCACCGGCCGCGCCCTCCTCTGATGTCAGCTCTGAACCGCTTCCTTCAGCAGCGCCTCGACGCCCCGAACAGAATACTTTCCGTCGATGAGTTCCGCCACCGCCGCGCCGCAGTTCGGCAGCAATTCGCCGTTCCAGAACTCCGCATCCGGCAGCTCCTCGATCACATCCAGGATTGCCCGGATAATGCCACCGTGCGCCGTCACCAGGATGCGCCTGCAGTCCGGATCCTCTGCCTGCGGCCGCAGCTTCTCAAGAAATGCCGCAGCCCGTGCCTTAATCTCCGGAATGGACTCACCGCCCTCTGCCGGATGAAAATTTCCCGGGTCCTCGAAGAACCTGAGCATTCGCTGCCGCAGCGCCTCCTGCTCCTCCGGAGACTTCCCGGCATCTGCGCCGACAGCATTTTCCTGATGTGCTGCGGACACCGCATCTGCTGCAGGAGAAGGTGAGCTGTCGCGCACCACTCCGGGCGCCCCGTCTGCATCAGCCGAAGGCGCGGTACCGTTCGCATCACTCCCCAGCGC
>CAVAXR010000031.1:0-12136 GCA_963592375.1 Oribacterium sp.
GTAATCCGTAACGGGGACCCGCAAGCCTAGCTTGCGCTTACCCCGTTACGGAGAGAATCACAATATCTGACGGTGGCCATAGCGTCCTTTGCGTAGCAGTCGGCGCCGATCTGGTCGGCATATTCCTGGGTCATGACGGCGCCGCCGACCACGACCTTTGTGTCGGGCTTTGCGATGCGGAGCTGACGGATGGTTTCCTCCATGCTGACGACGGTGGTGGTCATGAGGGCAGAGAGCCCCACAATCGGCACATCCTGTGCGATGGCGGCCTCGACGATGGTCTCCGGCGGCACATCCCGGCCGAGGTCAATGACATCATAGCCGTAGTTCTCCAGCATAACCTTCACAATGTTTTTTCCGATATCATGAATGTCGCCCTTTACGGTGGCAAGAATCACTTTTCCCTTCATTTCTCTGGGCGCACCGCTCATGGATTCCTTGACGACCTCAAAGGCGGCCTGGGCGGCCTCTGCAGCCATCAGGAGCTGCGGTAGGAAGAGCGTGCCCTGTTCAAATTCCTTTCCAACCACATCGAGTGCCGGAATCAGGCTTTCGTTCACCACATCGAGCGCCGCCTTTTCCTTCAGGGCTTCCCGGGTAGCCGCTGCAGCCTGGCCGGCCACACCGCGCTTAATGGCGTCGAAGAGAGAGAGCTCCTTGCTGCTTCCGGCAGCAGAACCGCCGACATTACCCTCCTTCGTCACCGTCTGTGTGCCCTTGTAGTTCTGGTAGGCCGTGATGAAGCCGCTGAAGTTCGGGTCGCGGTTCGTGAGCGCGAGATAGGAGCGGTAGGAACGCATCATGGCCTCATTGTTCGGGTTAATGATGGCGCAGGAAAGGCCGTCCTGCATCGCCATGGTAAAGAAAGCGGAATTCACGATTTCCCGGGCCGGCAGACCGAAGCTGATGTTGGAAACGCCGAGAATAGAGTGACCCTTTAGCTCGTCGCGCACGCGCCGCAGGGTTTCCAGCGTCACCAGTGCCGAGCCGGGGTCCGAGGAAACCGTCATGGCGAGGCCGTCGATGACGAGGTCTTCGGGTTTTATGCCGTACTTCGCCGCTTCTTCATAGATGCGTCCGGCGATGCGGATGCGGTCGTCGGCATTGTCCGGGATGCCGCTCTCATCCAGAGCAAGCGCCACCACCACGCCGCCGTACTTCTGCACCAGCGGGAAGACGATGTCCATGGACTCCTGCTTGCCGTTCACGGAGTTGATCATGGCCTTGCCGTTGTAGTGCCGAAGAGCCGCCTCCAGAGCCTCAGGATTTGTGGTATCGATCTGCAGCGGCAGGGCGGTGATGCTCTGCAGCTTCTGCATGACCTCGGTGATCATTTCCACTTCATTGATCTCGGGAAGACCGACATTGACATCGAGGGCATCCGCACCGGCACTTTCCTGCTCAAGACCCTGGGAGAGGATGTAATCAATGTCATGATTCCGCAGGGCTTCCTTGAATTTCTTTTTGCCGGTCGGGTTGATGCGCTCGCCGATGATGACGGGCTTCGGGCCGATCTCCACACACTGGGAGAAGGAGGAGAAGACCGCGATATGCTTTTCTGTCGGCTTCTTCGGCTGCGGGAGACGTGCGGTGACCTTTCGGATGGTTTCGCGGATGTATTCCGGTGTGGTGCCGCAGCAGCCGCCGATGCCCTGCACGCCGAGCTCGGCAATCTCACACATGATGTCGGAGAACTCTGCAGGCCCCACATCGTAGGTGGTCCGGCCGTTCTCCACGCGCGGGAGTCCCGCATTGGGATTCACGATAATGGGCGTGGAGCTGCATTCGGTGAAGCGCTTTACAATGGGCAGCATCTGCCGGGGACCGAGAGAGCAGTTGATGCCCAGTGCATCCACATGCAGGCCCTCCAGCATGGCGGTCATGGACTCGGGTGTACCGCCCGTCAGCATTTTCCCCTTCTCGTCAAAGACGAGGGTGATGAATACCGGAAGATCGCAGCTTTCCTTTGCGGCGAGGACAGCGGCCTTCGCCTCATAGGAGTCGTTCATGGTCTCGATCAGCACGAGATCCGCACCGGCCTCTGCGCCGATCCTTACGACCTCGGAGAAAATGTCTACGGCGTCGTCAAAATCGAGGTCGCCCATGGGCTTCAGGAGCTTTCCGGTGGGGCCGAGATCCAGCGCCACATAGGCGTCCTCCTCCCGTCCTGCTTCGCGGCGGGCTTCCACGGCGAGCTTTACGCCGGCCTCCACGATTTCCCGCAGGTTTTCCGGATACTTCAGGCGATTGGCACCGAAGGTGTTTGCATTAAAGATAGTAGAGCCGGCATCGAGGTAGCCCCGATAGAGGGTCTTGATGCGCTCCGGGAAGCGGAGGTTCCAGGTCTCGGGCAGCTCGCCGGCGGCAAGCCCCATGCCCTGGAGAATAGAGCCGGTGCCTCCGTCAAAGAAGATCCATTCGTTTGAAAGCCGATCCAGTAATTTCATATATGAAGTGCTCCTTGTAGTTATTTCGGAAAATGTCGGCGCCGGCAATTCGGCGGGGCAGCGCCTTGCTCAGCGTTTCCCTAATCAGCAGCCCGGAAGGCGCAGTCCTTTTTTTCGCAGCGGCTGCAGTCCTTCAGGTGATTTTTCTGCGGCTCCGCGGTGATGCCGATGAAAGCCGTGACGGACTTCGAGGGCATCATGATCAGACTGTCGGTCAGAGTGAGACCGATGCGCTTTGCCGTGTCCAGCATGCGGCAGACAGTGGTCTGGCAGTCGAGAGGAAGATCGCCGTAGCCGGGTGAGAAGCGGGGCTTCAGGTAGAGTCCCTCCTTCTGTACCGTGCGCCGAAGTGCCTCGTTTACCGTGTTGCAGTAGGATTCGATCATTTCCGCACCGGCTGCCTGGTAAATGACGGCGTCGGACATCTTTGTGGCAGTGGCCCGCTTGATGAGCCGGTCCACCTCGATGCCCAGGGTGGCCGCGAAGAGAAAGACCTCTGTGCAGTCCCGGAGATTCCGGGAAAGATCCCGGCTTTGAAACAGATGTCCGCCCGCATCTACGGTGTTCTCCGGCAGAAGCCGAAGCGGCAGCCGGAGAGAAACGGAGCGGGGATTTGCCGCAGCCTGCAGCGCCGACTCACAGACGGCGATCTTTTTCAGCATCTCGCTGTCGGGCAGTGCACCGTTCCGGTAGCCGAGATAGCGGATGACCTCCTTCTGCCGAATTTGAATACCGGCCATGATTTACAGGATGTCCTTTACTGCCTTCAGGATGCCCTCGGCGATATCCGGCTTGTTCATGGAGTAGACATGAATGTGCGTGCAGTCGTTGGCAATGAGGTCTACGATCTGCTCAGCGGCATAGAGAATGCCGGCCTGCTTCATGGCCTCCGGACGGGAGCCGAACTTGTCTGCCAGAGCGCGGAAGCGGTTCGGAATCATCGTGCCGGAGAGGGAAACAGAGCGCTGCAGCTGCTTCGGATTCGTGATGGGCATAATGCCGGCGAGCACAGGCACGTTGACACCGCGCTCACGCAGGCGGTACAGATAATTATAGTAAACCGCATTGTCAAAGAACATCTGGGTGGTCAGGAACTGACAGCCGGCCTCCACCTTTTCGCGGATGTGGTCGATGTCCTCGTTCTTGGTGGCGCACTCCACATGTCCGTCCGGATAGCAGGCGCCGCCGATGCAGATATCCCTGTCGATCTCGCGGATCTCCCGGATGAGCTCTGCGGCATACTGATAATCGTGGGCCGGTGCCCCCTCCTTCGGGATATCGCCGCGCAGCGCCATGATGTTCTCGAAGCCCTGCTCGTGATACTTCTGAATCATCTCATGCACATGCTCCTTTGTGGAGTTAATGCAGGTGAGATGCGGCAGAACGGTCACGCCATACTTATCGTTGATATTCTTTGCGATATTCAGGGTGTGAGCAGAGGTGCCGCCGCCGGCGCCGTAGGTTACGGACATAAAGCTGGGGTGCAGTGCGGCAATGGCCTCGGTGGCCTTCTCTACGGATGTATAATTACTGGTCTGCTTCGGCGGGAAAACCTCGAAGGACAGTGTGATTTCCTTGGTATTCAGAATGTCGATTACTTTCATAAATTCCTCCCTGTTCGATTTGCGGCATTGCCGGCATGGATACCAACCGGTGGACAGCAAGCCGCTAATTGTAGGTATTCTAACATAAATCAGGGCACGCTTGCATCGAAAAATTCTATAGCCAGATATAGGAAGTGAGCGGGTCCGGGAGAAGCGGCGCCGAAGACATTTTCCAAACAGACAAAAGCGATGCACAAAATAAGTACAATGAATTTTCGCACAAATGATTGCTTTTTTGAAAATGAGAATTATACTTTAAATGGATTGACGGCGTCTGTATGACACGGACAGCCGGCAAGCAGTGATAAACAGTTACAGATGATGCAGGATTTTAGCGGGAGTAATAAACAATGACAAAAATGATGGAAATTCCGGAGGCTTATCAGCAGGTACTGGAGCGCTATGCGGAGAAGGAAAATACCACGGTGGAAACAGCGTTCACGAATCTGATGGATTTCATCCAGCTGAAGGACGGGGCGTTTACCGGTGTGCGGATTGCGGTGGAGAATCCGCTTTCCTATCTGACGGACCCGGAGGGACTGAATGCGCAGGCGGTGCTGCAGCTTTATATGGACATCTTCGGAGAGGACACGATCGGCGCCATGGTGCGGGGCTACTACAATCCGGACCGGCTGGACTGTGTGCTGCTGGATATTGAATATGACAGCGAGCAGCCGGTATGGGATCTCCTCGAGATGTTCCACTACAAGCTGCCGGGCATGGATATTCTGGAGGACGGCAGACTGGAGCTTATGTACATACATGACGGCTACAGCGACACGCAGAAGACGATTCGGGAAGCCTTTCGTGCACTTATGGATGAGGATGCGGAGGATGACGGCTTCTTCAAGGCCGGCTACTATGAGTCCATCTATGATATGGATGAGGAGGAACTGTCAGATGAAGAGCTGGCAGACTGGGATTTTGACGAGGAGGCGCCTGACGAAGAATGAGATACGTAAAGGAAGTGCTGTGGATCATTGCGTTCACATTTATCGGTGAGGTTCTGAATGCGCTGCTGCCGCTGCCGGTGCCTGCGGGGGTCTACGGACTTTTTTTAATGCTTTTGGCGCTGATGACGGGTGTGGTCAAGGTGTCGGATGTGGAAGCCACAGGAAACTTCCTGCTGGATACGATGACCATGATGTTCCTGCCGGCTGCGGTGGGCATCATGGCGGCGTCCGATGTGCTGCTGCCCGTGCTGGGACAGTATCTGGTGATCATAGTGGTGTCTACCGTCCTGGTGATGGCGGTGACGGGACGCATGGCGGAATTCATCCTGAAAAGAATGCATGGCAGTGAGATGACGGCTGAACCGGAAAAGAAGCGGGAGGAAGCAGTATGAAGGAAGCCTTTATTGCATCGAATTACTTCGGGCTGACGCTCAGCATATTTATCTTTCTTCTGGCGGTGGAGATCAAGGCGCGTTTTAAGCTGGCCATTTTGAATCCGCTGCTGACCTCGACGATCATCATTGTGGCGATCCTGGTGATTTGTAAAATCCCATACGATACTTATAAGTCCAGTGCCGGCTTTCTGAGCTACCTGCTGACACCGGCCACGGTCTGCCTTGCCATTCCGATGTACAAGCAGCTGCAGCTGCTTAAGAAGAATTTTGCAGCAGTGGTGCTCAGCATTCTGACCGGCACCTGCTGCTCGGTTTTCGGCATTTTCCTGATGGCGAAGCTGTTCGCGCTGCCGAAGGAGCATATCGCTTCGCTCCTGCCGAAGTCCATTACGACAGCCATCGGCATGGGCGTGTCCGAGGAGGCCGGCGGCATTGTGACACTGACGGTGGTGGCCATCATCATCACCGGCATTCTCGGAAATATGATCGCGGAGACGGTTTTTAAAATCTTCCGCATCAATCACCCCATCGCACGGGGGCTGGCGCTCGGCACCTCTGCCCATGCGGTCGGCACCGCCAAGGCACTGGAGCTCGGCGAGATCGAGGGCGCCATGAGCTCGCTCTCCATCGTGGTGGCCGGACTTCTGACAGTCATTCTGGTGCCGCTCGTCGTCATGGGGTAAGCGGGCCCCATGACGACAACTAGCCGATATTCTGCGGATGGGGTAAGCGCCGGGGCTTTTCACATGGTTGACGACCTCAGGCATAAAAGGTAAACTACAGGATAGCTTAGGGTCAAGTGCCGGGCATTCCCGGCCGGAATGGAGAATATATGAAGATTTACAATACGATGTCGAGAATGAAGGAGGAATTTCAGCCGATCGAGGAGGGAAAGATCCGCATGTATGTCTGCGGACCGACTGTGTACAACCTGATCCATATCGGCAATGCCCGTCCGATGATCGTTTTCGATACCTTCAGAAGATATATGGAATACAGGGGCTATCAGGTAACCTATGTATCGAACTATACGGATGTGGATGACAAGATCATCAAGAAGGCCAATGAGGAGGGCACCGACTGCCGCGCCATCACCGAGCGTTACATTCAGGAGGTGGAGAAGGACATGTCCGATATGAATATCGAGACAGCTTCTGCACACCCGAAGGCCACCGAGGAGATTCAGGGCATGATCGACCTGATTCAGCAGCTGGTGGACGAGGGGCATGCTTATGTGGCGAAGGACGGCACGGTTTACTATGATACAAGCTCATTTGCAGAGTACGGCAAGCTTTCTCACAAGAATATCGAGGATCTGCAGACCGGACTTCGTGAGCTGAAGGTTTCCGGCGAGGAGGATAAGAAGAACTCTACGGATTTTGTGCTGTGGAAGCCGAAGAAGGAGGGAGAGCCCTTCTGGGAGTCACCGTGGTGCGAGGGAAGACCCGGCTGGCATACCGAGTGCTGCGTGATGGCACCGAAGTACTGCGGCGGCCGTCTGGACATCCATGCCGGCGGCGAGGATCTGGTATTCCCGCATCATGAGAATGAGATCGCCCAGTATGAGGCGGCACACCATGAGCAGTTCGCGAATTACTGGATGCACAACGCCTTCATTAACATTGACAACAAGAAGATGTCCAAGTCTCTCGGCAACTTCTTCACCGTGAGAGATGTCACGGCACTCTACGATCCGATGGTGCTGCGTTTCTACATGCTGTCGGCACACTACAGAAGCCCGCTGAACTTCTCCCGGGAGCTGATGGATTCTGCAAAGACGAGCCTTGAGAGAATTCTGACGGCAGCAGATCGTCTGAGGGAGCTGCTGCCGAAGCTTTCCGGCGAGGTGCTGACAGAGGAGGAGACGGCAAAGCAGGCAGACTTCCGGCAGCAGGTGGAGAACTTCAACAGCAAGATGGACGATGATCTCAACACGGCGGATGCCATTACCGCGGTATTCGAGCTGGTTAAGCTCAGCAATGTTGCAGTGACAGAGCAGAGCTCGAAGGCATTTGCACAGTATGCACTGGAGAGCATCGAGACGCTGATGCGGGTGCTGGGAATCCGGACAGAGCGGAAGCAGGAGGTGCTGGATTCCGAGATCGAGGCGCTGATCGAGGAGCGGCAGGCCGCGCGGAAGGCGAAGAATTTCGCAAGAGCAGATGAGATCCGTGACGAGCTGCTGGCCAAGGGCATCGTGCTGAAGGACACCAGAGAGGGCGTGAAGTGGAGCAGAGCATAAATATCTGGTCGCAGCCGGACTCGGTTTTTACAGATTATCAGGAGAAGCTGGGCATTGCCGGACGGGATGTGACTACCGTTCCGCCGCTGGTGATGGCGTATCTCGGGGATTGTGTTTATGACCTCTTTGCCCGGGACTTTGTGATCGCCCATGCGCCCGGCAGCGTGAACCGCATGAATCGGCTGAAGACGGCGCTGGTCTGTGCCCATGCCCAGTCGGAGATCATGGGCTGGCTCATCGGGCAGGAGCTGCTGACGGAGGATGAGCTCGGCATTTACCGCCGGGGCAGGAACCAGAAGTCGGAGACCCATTCCAAAAATTCCTCGATTCAGGAGTACCGGCGGGCCACGGGCTTTGAGGCACTGGTGGGCTATCTCTATATGAAGGGGGATGCCCGGAGACTCGCAGAAATCGTGAGCCTCGGAATCCGGCATGTCTGGGAAGGACTGCAGGAGGAGAGCAGCGCGGCGTATGCTGCCGGAAAGGAAAAGGACGCAGAATGAGAGATGAAGAATTTACACTGATCGGACGGAATCCTGTGCTGGAGGCTTTCCGCGCCGGCAAGACCGTTGACCGGCTGTTTGTGCAGGACGGACTGCGGGAGGGACCCATTTCCACGATCCTCCGGGAAGCGAAGAAGCATGACACGATGGTGGATTTCGTGAAGAAGCAGCGGCTGGACGAAATGGCCGGCGGCGAAAGTCATCAGGGGGTCATCGCGTACCTCGCCTCCTTCCGTTATTACGAGGTGCAGGACATCCTGGACTATGCGAAGGAAAAGGACGAGCCGCCCTTTATCTTCCTGCTGGACGGCATTGAGGATCCCCATAACCTGGGCGCCATGATCCGTACCGCGAATCTCTGTGGTGCCCACGGCGTCATCATTCCGAAGCGCCGCGCGGTGGGGCTGACCTCTACCGTGGCAAAGACCAGTGCCGGTGCGCTGAATTATACAAGAGTCGCAAAGGTCACAAATCTGTCTGCGACAATCGAGGAGCTGAAGGAAGAGGGGCTCTGGTTCGTCTGCGCGGATATGGGCGGCGAGAGCATGTACAAGCTGAACCTGAAGGGACCGATCGGTCTCGTGATCGGCAATGAGGGCGAGGGCGTATCCCGTCTCGTCCGGGAGAAGTGCGACATGATCGCATCCATCCCCATGAAGGGCGATATCGACTCGCTGAATGCATCCGTTGCCTGCGGCGTACTGGCCTATGAGATTCTGCGCCAGCGCCTGGGAGAAGGCTGAGAGGGAGGAATGCCATGTCGGAAATCACAGGACATACCCGGATGATCTGCCTTCTGGGCTCGCCGGTGGCGCACAGTCTGTCGCCGCAGATGCATAATCTCGCTTTTGAGACCCTGGGACTCGATTATCGGTATCTTGCCTTTGACGTACAGCCCTCCGCACTTGCTGATGTGGTAAATGCCTTCGGCGCGATGAATGTGCGGGGCATGAATCTGACGATGCCGCTCAAGAATGACATTGTGCCATTCTGCGACCGTCTGTCACCGGCTTCGGAAATCTCCGGTGCGGTGAATACCGTGGTGTTCGAGGAGGACGGCAGCATCAGCGGCCATACCACAGATGGTGCGGGCTTTCTCCGGGCGTTGGAGGAAGAAAACATTTCCTATAAGGGACAGAAGCTGACGATTTTTGGCACCGGCGGCGCGGGTACTGCGATTCTCGTGCAGGCGGCGCTGGACGGCGCGGCAGAGATCAGTGTGTTCTCCCGCTTTACGAGCCGCTTCATCGACAGAACGCGGCAGGTGGTGAAGGCGCTGAATGAAAGAACGAGCTGTCGTGTGCGGCTCTATGACTATGAGGATAAGCGGATTCGGACAGAGCTGTCGGACTCTGCTTTGCTGGTGAATGCCTCCAATGTGGGAATGGCACCGAATACAGAGGGCTGCCTCGTGAAGGAGGCCGGCTGGCTGCCGGAGGGGCTCGCGGTTTCGGACGTGATCTATAATCCCCGGGAGACGCGGCTGCTTGCGATGGCGCGGCAGCGCGGCCTCAGGGCCATGAACGGCATGTACATGCTGCTTTATCAGGGCGCAGAGTCCTTTAAGCTCTGGACCGGCCGGGAAATGCCGGCGGAGCTGGTGAAGAAGGCATATTTTTCAGAGAAGCCGGATGTTGATTCATAAGATAAAAGGGAATCCGCCCATATTTTCCGGGCCGGTTCCCTTTTTCGCGTATTTATGATAGAATACAGCCAATTGTGCAGTTTCGCACAGATCTATGAGTGAAAGAGGAACAGGATATGGAAAAACCAAGCATTGAAGCGCTTTTACAGGGAAATACACGAATCACAGATGCCATTTCTGCCTTCAGCAAGGAAGAAAGCCATGACAATGAGCACCTGCAGGCGGTTTTTGAGAGCATTCTTATGGAAATGAAGGCGGGCACCTGCATGCTGTTTGCGGCGACACCGGAGCAGAGCGAGGTGGAAGGACAGAATCAGATCCGCATCACGATGAATATTCTGAAGACCGGAGACGGCAAGAGCTATGCCATTGCCTTCACGAGCCAGGAGGAGCAGGCGAGAGGCAAGGATCGGAAGGATGCCGTGCAGAATGCGGTGACCATGCCCATCGGAAAGATCATCGAGGCCGCCGTGCAGAATCCGCAGGTGGACGGTGTGGTAATCAACCCCTGGGGTGAGAGCTTCATTGTGGTGCGCAAGGTAGAGGAGGTGCTGCTGAACCAGATCCGTCAGGAGAATGCGAAGCGGAATCTTCATAATGAGCAGATCGAGGCATGCATTTCCCAGTATTATAAGGATCTGGACGAGAAGCTGCCGGAGGAAGCGGCGCAGAATCAGAAGATGAAGAAGTCTCTGGAGCGTCTGCTGGCTGCTGTGCTGGATGCGGTAAACCGTCAGTCTCATGTGCTGGTGGCAGTCAGCAAGGTGAAGTCGGAGGAGCCTGAGACCGAGGGTGAGGTACAGGACCCGGCCCGGAAGAAGCAGCCGGTGGAGAAGATCGTACTGAACCACATGAAGACCTCCGACGGCAAGGATGTGCTGGCGGCCTTTACCAATGATACCGAGATCCGCAAGGGAAATCAGAACACCGGTGCCATTACCATGCCGATTCAGAACCTTCTGCTGACAGCGAAGAAGATGTCGGAGAATACCAAGCTGGACGGTGTGCTTCTGAATGTATGGGGACAGCGCTTCCTGCTGACCCAGCCGCTGATCAGCTGGATCCTGCAGGCGAAGACCATTCAGATGGGCGATGCCCGGGCGGCACGTCAGCAGCTGGCAAAGAAAAAGAATATTGTGCGTTCTGCTGTACTGGGCGCCGCAGCGGCAGACATGCAGGCACTGGCATTTGAAAGTGCAGAGCAGTCTGCTCTGGCTGAGAACGGCGAACAGGGCACGGCAGAGCTGGCAGAGGGCTTCTGGGAGGCTGCCGGCATGACCTTTGCCGCCATGAGCAGCATGAATGCCGAGAAAAAGCTGGATTTTGACAGCATCATGGATGCCTATTTCGCATGGGAGATGCGCGGCGAGTATGCGGCAAACGGCAAGCCGCTGCATGTCAATGATACCGTGGGCCGGGCACTGATGAACAATGCCCGGGGCGTAGATGCCCAGCGCTGCGGTGAGGACAGTGCAGACAATGGTGCGCTTCTCCGTATGCTTCCGTTTGCACTGCTGCTGGGACGCCGCGGACATGCTTTCTCGGATACCGACCGGCATATGCTGCATCAGGCCACTGCGCTGACGCACAGTGCAGCAACGGCACAGCTTGTTTCCGAGGCCTATGCCCTGATGCTCCGGAACATCGAAAACGGTCTGGGCGGCCAGAAGCTGGAGGAGCAGCTGCAGGCTGCGGTCAACGACATTTCCCTCTTCTATGAGAATGAGAGTGATGAAGGACTGACACCGGAAGAAATCGGGATGAATAAGGAAGCGCTGGCCCAGCATAAGGAGGCAGTTCCGGAGTACGAGGCGCTGCAGGCGGTTCTCGCCGAGCTGGAGAAGCTGCAGGATCTGGCAGCCCTCAAGGTGCTGTCCGAGGCAGAGCTGCTGAATGACGGCAGTGCCGTGCATACCCTGGAAGCAGCGGTATGGTGCGTTCTGAATACGGATAATTATGAGAGCTGTGTGGAGAAGAGCACGAAGCTTGGAAGCCATGCGGCGGCCGTCAGTCTGATCGCGGGCTCCATCGCAGGTGCTTACTACGGTGAGGATGCGATTCCGGCGGAGTGGAAGGAGAATCTCATGAGATATGAGTGGATCGAGACGCTCTGCGGCAGCTTCCAGAAGACCTGGATCGGATAAAAAACTGGAGGGGACAGACAGGGAATGGAGTACGGAAAGGACAGCGAGAGACGGGTATTTGACTTTCGGGACGGCGGCAGAAATGACTCGGCAAAGGAAGAAAGAGGCATTATTACCTATGAGATCCGGCAGGGAGACTTTGATGCGGCAGACGCAGAGCATCCGATTCTCGTACTGAAACCGGGGTCGGACGGCACATCAGC